>NZ_CP086239.1:916153-1221538 GCF_026650985.1 Clostridium estertheticum | reverse complement strand
TCCAAATCAAGTATATACTATGCTTCTAAATAACAGCCTTAATCATTATTAATTAATGATCAGAGCAAAACCTCACTTATCAAGCTCACATGGTTCTCAATGACCTCTAGGCTAGTAATTACTTCACTTAATACACATCCTTAACTCAAAAAAATTATAACATAAACCAATGACACTTTTAATACCATTGGCTTATTTGCTGAAGTACCTATACCTTGACCCTTTCCACATCCAGGACCTCCTCCTGAAAAAATTCTTGAAGCCTTATATATTAAAAAGTTTCTTTAAGTGTGGTATTTTAAATCTCCCTATGTTCCAAAGTTTTGATTTTCACTCCTCTAGGTAGAGCTCTCATAACCACCTTTTCCCATGGGGTTCCTATTACTTGATCCATGACAGCTATTGCTCCACGGTCATCCTTTGTTCTAATTAATCTGCCACAACCTTGTCTTAACTTCAATCCCATTTCAGGGTAATCAACGGTTATAAGTGGATTCATCCCCTCTTCTTCTGCATCTTTGCGCCTCATTTCAATCAAAGGGTCTATTGAAGGAAAGGGAAGCTGCCAAACTACAACGAGAGATAAAGACTCCCCGGGCACATCAATTCCCTCCCAAAAGGTAGAACCTACTAATACAGATGTAACTTCCGCACGAAACTTTTGGACAAGATATCCGCGCTCACCTTTATCCTCCCATAAAACTTCAAAAGGTAGCTCATAACCACTAATTTCTTTTCTTATTTTCCTAACTTCCTTCAAAGAGTTAACAAGTATCAGCGCTCTTCCTCCATTTTCTTTCAGCAAACATAATAATTGTTTAATTTTGCGTGAAAACTTGGCACTGTCAGTCTCCTCAAAGGATGGCTGTTGTAAATAAACCACCACCTGGTCCTCAATATCAAAGGGACTTCCAACCGTTGATATTGCTGGATCCTTTAAACCCAGAGTCCTCATAAGGTAACTAAAATCACCCTCATCACTTAAAGTTCCTGAAGTAAACACCACAGGCAATTTTTTCAAAAATAAATGTTTATCTAGCATATTGCTCAAATTCCGAGGAACTACCCAAAAACTGCCGTCTGCCCTATCTATCCAAGTAATAACCTCTTTACCTTTATTCCTACCAAACCTAGCTAAGGCTGTAATTGATAGTTCTATTTGAATTTCAAAGGTATGTAACGTGCTTTCCGGTAGCTCGTTTATGTATAGTTCTTCCTCAATTTGTATCTCTAAGAGCAACCGATCTAGCGCCTTATGAAAAGTATCAGCTGCTTTCAGAAGTATATCATCGGTGCGAACCGCCAGACGCTCTGATTGCTCATCATCTATCACGTTTTGATTAAGTTTTTCAAAAAAGTTAGAAGTGGCCTGCCCCAAGGCAATTACACTTACAACCAGTGAAGTTCTTGCTCCCTGGATTTCCTCTATCGAAAGGATAATATTATCAATATCCTCTTTGTGAATTTGTCTTCCAGCACCCATGGCTGCCGGCAGTATGACTTTATGGCCTTCATCAAAAATCACCAGCGAGTAATCTGGAAGCATAGGCATTTTACCGTCTGCAATTCTTTCATCCCTTGTCCACAGGTCCTGAAAAAAGATACTATGATCAGCGATAATTAAATCCTTGGAAGATCTGTAATGTTCCCTTACCTTAACAAGCTTACAAAAGCCTCTTCTGGTACAGGCATCACAGGGCATAGTCTCATCCCATCCAATCTGTCTCCATACACTATCGGATATATGCGGCATTTCTGAGCGTTCACCTTTTGTAGTCCTGGCTAACCATTGATTAATCTCATCAGAGGCTGTTGCATCGCCAAACACTCCCCCTATTCCACTAACTCTCTCATCACAAACATACTGATGAGGATCCTTTGCCATTGGCGCATCTATTTCTAATCCCAGTATTCGGGAAAGTGTTTGAATATCTCCCTTTGGCCCTGCCAACTGTTCCTGAAGTGCTGTTGAGGCACATGCAATTACAACAGGTTTTCCGCTAAAACCAGCGTAGGCAATTGCAGTGAGTAAGTAGGCGAATGTCTTTCCGGTACCGACTTCAGCCTCAGCCAGATGAATTTTTTTATTACAAACTGCATCAGCAAGCTGAAACGCAGTATATATTTGTTCATCACGTATCTCATATCCGTGTTTCGGAAGAATATCGTAAAAAACATCGCCAATCCAATCCATCAACTTACTTGAAAACTCTTTTTTTGTTTTATAATCAAAGGTGTGCCCTATTTTCTTATACAAAATTTTATCCTCCTGTTAACCTATGGAATACCATAGAAAATATTATGTGGAAATTTACTTTCAGTTATGTACATGCGCATAGTTTTTCTTTATACACTAAACATAACTACCCTTACATTCTAAACTTTTTCAATAAGTATTATAACATTAACAATGGAGAAAAAATTACATCTTTTAATAATTCTAATTTATATTACACAAAATCTAGTCAATTTCCTAGGATTTCATAAACAAGAAATAGAGTATTAACTACTAATACTCTGCGATAATAGAAATGCGCATTGAATACACAATCAGATAAAATTGCATAAAAAAATAACAACTTTCGCTATTTTTATTGCACTTATGATGGTAGGCGGATATATACTTACTTTCACCTCAAAGTCTCAATACCAGGTAATAAATTTAACGTTATGAGTCCCTATCTAACTCTCGTAATGGTCCTGATGCTTGTTAGTTATCCGCGTTTTGGAACATTATCAATGATTAATCTTGTGTTTGGTTTACTTATGGTTATATTCGGTCCCTGGATGACACTTGCAATTATAATATCTGGAGTGTTGGCAGATAGCTTTTATAATAGTCTGGCTTACTTTGGAAATATATTGTTAAATGATGTTACATGTCGTCCCTCTTGCAATCGCTCTTGAAAATATCACACATACTCTTTTAATATCTCTTTGGGTATTTCCATAGACACTTCTACTTGTAAATAGCTTGTATCTTTCTGATATCCACAGATCTCATTCAAGCAATTCTTCATCTTTTGATCCTGTTCAATTCCTTTGATCTGAACATTTTTTTTAGAATATGCCTTGCTTGTTTCAATAAAACTCTTAATATTTTCATTGAATTTCTCAATTTCCATCTAAGCTATGTTATTTTCATTCATATTTATCCTTATCTCACCTTCTATAAATAAGCTATACCACAAATTACTATTTATAATGCTTAACTTTAAATTGAAGTTTAACTTATACCTCAAACCAATACAATCCATTATTATTCTCTAAAACATTTTCATCTTTCTGCTTGATAAAATTAAATTGGATATCTATTTCCTCATTTCCAATGTGTTCTTCCGAATCAACATTGGAATATTGAACTACTTCAACTTTATATAATCCATTTTCAATTTCTATACTAAATGGCTCACAATATTCATCTGGAACTTTATTATCTTCAAATTGTGCTGCCATTGTCAAACATGTGTATTCAACAAAATTTAATGTACCTTTTGTAACTTTTATATACCCAATTGTTCTCTTGTAGAATTTCTCTATATTACTTTCCTCATATTCTATTCCTATAGTCCAATCAGCCTCTATTCCCTCCTCCGTCATTCCAAATACTAAAATGTTCCCTTGTTTTGCTTCTTTATCCCAATGTTCGTTTAACATCGGTAATTCCCAATCTTCATCCACAAATGAATTATAAGTATCTTTATTTACAAGCGCTAAAAAATTTGTATCACCAACATTAAAATATAACTTATTCATCTTTATATCCCCTCCTGCAAATTGGAATTTGTAAATCTATTTTAAGTCAATTAAAATTGCCGAATGATCCGACAATTCTTCTTAAAAAAATTCCTGCATATTTTCTATATAATTTAAATTCTCTAATGCAGTTTGTGACATTATTGCATAATCAATTCTGGTTTTGTATCTGAATGTATATCTTTTTTCGATATCGTAATTTGTTCCTTTCTTCTCTATCCATGCATCCTTTGCCCCTTTTTCTTCAATCAATTTATTTAGTTTTTCCTTCGCCGGAGTCCCGTCAGTATAAACATTCATATCACCTATATATACTACCTTTTCATCTTTACACTTTTCGTAATGAATCAAAACATCTTCCCAATAATTAATTGCTCTGTCTTTTTCATATACACTATCCGGAATATGAACTCCAATAATTCTATAATCATTATATAGTATTTCATTCCATTTTAGCAGAAGACCTGAACTCTTTTTCGATACTATTTCCCTCTTTATGAACATCAATACTATAGACGTACACTTTTTACTTATATTTTCACACTCATTAGGATATACCAAATAATAACCTTTTTCGCTGCATAAATATATTATTACATAGGCTCCTGCGGGTGAATGCACATCAAATTCTGAAAGTACAATTATCTCTGGATGTGCTTTATCAAATATTTTTTCTAATATTTTTTTGCCATGTAACAATTTGTAAATACTTTGCTATTTTTTTTAAAACTACCAGAAAAGCCATTTGTGTTAAGACTTAGTATTTGCATAAAATTAATCCCTTTCTTTCATATAAATTACTATTTGTCTGAATATTGTCGGCTAAGTAGGGAGGATTACTCCTCCTTTCTCGCCTAAGAACTGTACGTGTCTCTTTCAAAACATACAGCTCAAGCATACTTTTTTTCCTTCAGTCAAATTTTTGTTTTTGCTTTTTCTATTATCAAAATAGTTTTTTAAGTTACTGTCATAAGGCGTAGCCTTATGTCTAATCATTATGTGTCTTTTTATTGGAATCCATGACATTTTAATAAGTTGTACTTTTTCCTCATTAGGTGAGGATAAAATCCACCTATCTTTATGTTTTCCTTTATAATCTGTCCTATAGTATCTTTCAAATATCCATTTTCTGCCTTTATTATTGTGCATTCGGCACAGGAACATTGTTGTCACAAGATAGTTGTGTGCATCCATGTTGTTAAATGCTTTCTTGGCTACTACTGGAGACCAGTAATTTGCGATTCCTCTTAATATTGGGTTTAGCACATGAATTAGTTTCTCTACATTAGCTCCATGCAATTCTTTGACCTTGGAGGTGATTTTCTTTTTACTTTTCTTGATGGTCTCTTTGGATGGTTTGATAAATAACTTTTCACCTTGCGAGGTTTGGTACACCCGTATATTGAATCCTAGGAAGTCAAAACCCTCCGTAATTTCCACAACTCTTGTTTTGGTAGGTTCTAATTCTAGTCCTCTTTCCTCAAGATATCCTTCTAGTTTGGTGTATACTGATTCTGCCTGTTCTTTTGTTTTACACATGATTACAAAGTAAGTAAACCAAGGGAACTTCACCCTTAGCTTCTCTCAGAACCGTACGTGAACCTCTCAGCTCATACGGCTCCCATCATTCAGCGGTTGGTAATATTCCCATTTTCCAATGTGCAAACAAATTTCTATCTCTTTTTGCAATACTTCCTAACCAATATTCTGCTCTTCGTCTGTGTTTTCGTTTCTTATACTTTCTTCGAACCCATTTAACTAAAGCATTATTGATATATCTTAATACTGCATACATTTCTGTTTTATAGAAATGTGTATAATAGTTAATCCATCCCTGTATCTTTTTATTAAACATACTTGATATATCCCACAAGTCTTTATCTACCTTCAACTGTACTCTCCAACTTCTTACCTCTTTCCTAATTCTTTTCTTTGCATTATCTGCTATCGCTGGTAAGAAACTTGTAAAATACTTTCCATATTTACTTTTTGCGCCTCTAGGCTTAAATGTATACCCTAAAAAGTCAAATGATATATTTGGATAATCTCCGTTTCTATCATCATCTTTACAGTATACAATCTTTGTTTTATCAAGGTTCAGTTGCAATCCGTATTCTTCAAACCTTTCTTGCAACCGTCTTTGTAGATATTTAGCCTGTTTTAGGGATACACAGTGTGCTATTCCATCATCTGCGTATCTAGCCCACGGAATTGTTTTGAATTCTTTTGTTATAAAGTCATCAAACACATAATGTAAAAACAGATTCGCAAGTACTGGACTTATGACACCCCCTTGCGGAGTTCCAGAAATTCTTGGCACTAGTTCTCCTTTTTCCATCTGAAATGGTGCAGTTAACCACCTTTGAATATAAAGAATAATCCATTCTTCATTTGTGTGTTTCCTTACCATTTTAATTAAAATTTCATGTTTGATATTATCAAATAGTCCCTTTATATCAAATTCAAGAACCCAGTCTTTCCTCCAACACCTTTTTCTTGTAACATCAAGTGCTTGTATTGCAGATTTATTAGGTCTATATCCGTAGGAATCCTCATAAAACATAGGCTCTACTTCTGGTTCAAAGTATAGTTTAACTAGCATTTGTGCAATTCTATCTTCAACAGTTGGTATCCCTAGTAATCTAGTTCCTCCACTTTTCTTTGGAATTGCAACTGCTTTTACAGGTTGAGGAAAATAACTTCCTGATGACATCCTATTCCAGATTTTATATAGATTGTTTTTCAAATTCTTTTCAAAATCTTCAATTGACTGTCCATCAACTCCATATGTTCCCTTGTTTGCCTTAACCTTCTCGTAAGCTGTAACTACAGCTCTTTTAGAAATATTAAACGGCTTTGTTTCCATCATAAGCTCCTCCTCCTTTCAAAGTTGACCTATTTCTGAAACTGAATAACTCGAGGTCCTTCGCTCCACTTCCATTACAGAAGTTTCTTCACTACTACGACTCAATCTGCCCCTATGCTTGCATTGATACTCTTTTCTCACAGTTCTTCTGCTTGAAATACTCTCTTAACATCAAGCCGTAGGTTCCCACGTTCCGTACAAATGCCTGTACTAAATTCATGCCACCTTTATGCCGTTCACCGCCTAGACAGTAAACAGGTTTCCTCTAGACTTATCCCAGATTAACGACTACCCTCTGGTTCTGATGAAATCTCTACGCTTTCGACATTTTCGTAAGTGGTTCACATGCTCGTTCATCTCTTTAGTACATACTTGACAAATTAACTCTGCCTTTTCCTTAACGCTCAATACCATAACTTTTGATTACAGCACCTTAAGGTAGTTTGAAATCTCCACCTGCATGGCGATTTCGAAGGGCCTTCCTCCATCATCTGTATAGCACAGCAATATTAAGCAACTCTTACGAGTTGCTTACCACGCTTTCGTGGCACACAGTCATCTGCATAACGAGTCATAGAGTAGTCCGTTATATTCGATGCGCATTTGCTACCTTTAACATTTCTCATTGTGTATTTTATACCTAGGCATTCTTCCATTCCATGCAACGCAATATTTGCTAGTAATGGCGAAATGATAGAACCTTGACCCCCACCTCTGTCTGTTTCATTGAAAACATTATTGTCTATATAACCAGATTTCAACCATTTTTCTATGATACCTTTGTTAGGAAAGTATCTTATTTGTTCCATGATATAGTCATGTCTTAAATTATCAAAACATCCTTTGAAATCTCCTTCAAATATCCATCTTTTCTTCTTTCTAGCCAAGGAAGTAAATATTCTTGCAATTGCGTCATGACAACCCCTTCCTGGTCGGAAACCATAGGAAGTAGGTTCAAATATATATTCCCATTGTGGCTCTAATGCAAGTTTAGTCATGTTTTGCCAAATTCTATCTTTTATTATAGGAATGCTCAAAGGTCGAAGTTTACCATTCTTTTTCTTAACATAGATTCTATAGGATGGCTTAGGTTTGTGTTGACTTATACTATATTCTTTCATATGTAGATACAGTTTTAATCTTTCTGCATCTGTTAATGCAGTGAACTTGTCAACACCTGCGGTCTTCTTTCCTTTGTTGATTTGTGTAACCTTTCTAATTGATAATAGTAAAGCTGCTTTGCTTTGCACAAGTAATCGTTGTAATTCCCTTACCTTACGATTCTTTCCTTGACTTTCGGCATGATATATTCGTTGTTGTAACTTTCCTACATACGCAGATACAGAAGTCCAATCAATTGTCTTCCATGACGTAACATTAGGCAATGTGGACTTTATTGCTAAAGCATTGCTCATCTTTTGCCTCCTTTTGGAAAAGTTCCTTTTCGCTTTAATCATGTTGTACACCAGTTGGAAGTCTGCACTCTTTCGAGCGTATCACTTGATACTGTCCACCCAGTTATTTCTCATTCCTGTAGGCTTACGCCCTAGTGGCTTTTGCTTTCTCCAACGTTCCTTTATCCTCTAGAGAATTGTGTATTCCTTACGGTCAACCTACCATATAGATGGACTCTATAGGACTTAACAAGTTTAACTTCTGTTAGTTACGATTCGGTTAGGTCTAATCAATATACCGATAGATATATGGGTGATATCAAACGTTCTTATATTCTAACGTCTTCCTTATCTACAATACACTGGCAAGCATATCCCATCCAATGCTAGATTTAACGATATTTAATCATAGACCATATGAATCTTTCCCTTGCCCACATTGTCATGGATATTAGACTTTGATTAGGCTTTTCCTCATGCAACCTACAAAACGATTGCTCGTAATGCAGTTTCAGACGGGAATATTCCTATCACTGGAACAATGGAGTACTATCTCCATACTAACTTAGCGAAAGAAGAAGTCACTTCTTGTCGCACATATAAATAATCTTTACTGAGTCTTTAATATTAGTATTGTGTTACATTCAAAATATCAATACACGCTTATTAAAGTAAATCAATACCCAATATATAGGTTTGCTTGTGCTGATATAAAATAAGCTTCAGAAATACTAATTATACTATTACTCTAAAATCAGTGTTTTATAGTTTATCAGTTGTTGTTTGAATACTATATTTATACAGATTTTCATTTTCCTCTTCATCAAAAATAGTCCCTAATAATTTACGATGCTACCGGATATAGAGATTTATCATGTCAATGGTCAAGAATCAAAAAGCGGCCATGCAGAACTGGATTATTATGCTATGGATCAGCAAACGAGGATAGGTGAAATGGAATTATGTGTTCCCACTGCTGAGACGCCAAATGGAAATGGTATCACAGTAAAAAATATGCCACGAGTAAAAGCTATTTGTGTTACACATGTCGGTCCCTATGAAACTATGGGACACGCATACGAAGCTATTGACCGTTATGCAAGGGAAAATAACTTGACATTATAGTCGACCTTTCGTGAAATCTATATCAAAGGACCAGGAATGGTTTTAAAAGGCAATCCCAACAAGTATATTACAGAAATCCTGTTCCCAGTTAAAGAGGAGGAATAGAATGCCAGCAATTGTAATTGATAATTTAGTTAAAGAGTATAAAAATGGTTTCAGAGCCTTAGACGGTTTAAGTCTGAAAGTAAACTCTAGCGAAATTTTTTCCTTGCTAGGGCCAAATGGTTATGAGAAAACAGTTCCAAAGTGTGTTAAATTACGATAATATTACATAGATAGTTACGACATAGTTGTAATTTAATACGATACACACATTAAATTAAGAAGGAGGAAACTATGATGAAAGCAAAAATTAATCTTGTTACGATTTGGACAAATAATATAGATAAAATGAAGCGTTTTTATAATCAAGTTCTTGGACTTAAAATTAAAAATGACCTTGGTGATTATGTTGAATTTGAAAATGAGGGAGTCAGATTTGCTATTTGTATGAGAGCTGTTATGTATGGTTATAGCAATGATTATGTTGAATTTCAAACTGATTGCGGAGCTCTTTAATTATTCGGTTTTAAAGCACATGAAAAACTTGCAAAAGGTTCAGTTAAACCAGCCTCAAATAGGTGTCTTGAACTTGAGTTTAATGTAGACAATGTAGAAAATGATAGGCGTTTTGGGGGCTTCTTCATAATCCAACTTTTGTATATTCTCAAGAAAAGTATGCAAAGCGATAAAATATGATGTATTAGAACCTTTACCATCTGCAAATCGCTTTCGCTGACCCCATGTAACCTTCTCACTAATAGACCTACTTTCCTCCTGGTGGAGGCAAAGCGCAGTATCCCAAATCCAGCATCTGTAATTATCAATGCTATTGGCTTTTTTTAATTACCTTGGATAACCATTCGTTAGGTTTTAGTGCTACAACATAATAGTCATTTTGAATTTCATATTATTTATTAGGTAAAAATATAGAAAATTTTGACCCACCATTATTTGAATTTACCTTAATATATCCCCCATGCTGCATTATGATTTCTCTACTTAAATAAAGTCCAATTCCTATACCTTCAGCATCTCCTATATTTCTACCTCTGTAGAATCTTGAAAATATCTTAGGAAACTCATCCTCATTTATTCCTATTCCATTATCTTCTATATCAACCCTGCAAAAGACCTCATAGGTTTTAATTGTAATATCAATTCTTCCACCATCTTTTGTATATTTAACTCCATTTTCTAAGATATTAAATATTGCTTCTGATAACCAATTTTTATCATGATTAATAATAATTTTATCTACTTCATTTAAGCCAATAAGTATATTTTTATTTCTAGCTTTTTTCTGTACTTCGCATAAAGCTAATAAAACTGTTTCGTTTAATGAATCTTTTTCTAATTTCAATCCTATAACTCTACTTTCAAGCCTTGACATTTTTATCATACTTTCAACTAAAAATGTTAGCTTATTTAATGAAAATAAAACTATATTATTAAATTCTTTTCTTTCTTCTTCTTTTAAATTATCATCCTGTAAAAACTCACTATATATTTTTATATTGCTTAATGGAGTTTTTAGTTGATGGGCAATATCTGAAATCAAAGATTTTATTTCATTTTTTTCTTCTTCTATTTCTTTATTTTGGGATATTAATAAATTAGTTAATTTTGTAGTTTGGCTTTGTAGTTTTGAAAAAATTGTATCTTCCGTTGTTGAAAAAACTTCTTCACTTTCCATATGACTAATTGTTTCTAGCATATCTGAAAGTTCTTCTAAAATAGATGTCATATAGTTTTTAAATAATATATCATAAAGAAAAATAAAGATTATTATTCCTAAAGAAAATATTGCTGTTATAATTGTTATCTGTATATTTAACGTTTTAAAATAAATTGTTGTATTAAATAAGAAACAAAATAATATAATTCCAATTTTATAAATTAACATTTTCAAGTTATAGTTTGTCTTCATCACTACTCCCCAAAGGTATATCCAATACCAACCACTGTAATTATATATTCTGGTTTTTTAGAATCCTTTTCTATCTTTTTTCTAAGTCTTCTTATATTAACACTTAAAGTATTTTCGTCTACAAAATTACCATTACTATCCCATACCTTATCTAAAAGCCTATCCTTTGTAATTACCTTACCTTTATTTTTAGCTAGTATTTCTAATAACTTATATTCAGTAACTGTTAAGTTAACTTCTTTGCCTTCTATTGTTACTAATATTCTATCAAAATCTATTATTAAATTATTGCAATCAAACTTATTTTTATTTGCTGGCTTATTTCTCTTTAAAATAGCATTTATTTTATACTTTAAGACTTCAATAGAAAATGGTTTTGCTAAATAATCATCTGCTCCAACTTCAAAGCCTTTCACCGTATCCTCTTCTGTATCATTTGCTGTAAAGAAAACTATAGGAAAATCTATTTTTTCTCTAATTTCTTTGCAAAAATCAAGTCCATTTCCATCAGGAAGATTTAAATCTAAAAGAAGAAAATCTATTTTACTATTTAGCATTTCGTTCTTTCCTTCTAGTATTGAATATGCTGAAATAACCTCATACCCTTCTTTTTTAAGAGCAAATGCAACTCCCTTATTAAGATTTTTATCATCTTCAACAATTAATATCCTACTCACTTTACCACCCCTGTATTTATTATACCCAAAAGTGGCATATTTTCAATAACATGCCACTAAGTAAGGTTATTCTATTCCTCTAATTCTTTCCGTTACACTCTTCTTTGTAGAATTAGTAAATAAAATAGCTGGAGTAATTAAACATACTATAAAAATAACTATTATTACTGATATTATTTCTATTGCGGGGACGGTAAATACAGCATAGTCTGCAATTTCTCTGGTTAAAGTCCCAACTCCATAAATAACAGCCATTCCTACTGTTAATATTAAGATAGTAGTTATTCCTGCATAATAAAGCCCCTCAAAGGTAAGCATCTTCTTGATTTGCTTTTTAGTCATTCCAATGCTCTCCATAATTGCAAGCTCTTTTAATCTTACATTTACTCCTGTTATCATTATATTTATGAAATTGAGTATTCCAATTAATATTAGTATTATGGAAATACCTCCACCTAAAACACTCATTACTAATTGAGATTTATTGAACTCTTCTGTTTTTTCACTTTTTGATTCAAACCAGAGGCCACGTTCACTACTCATTTTCTTTAATTGCATATTTATTTTCGGTTCATACTTTTTCTCTCCATCAATATATAAAATATAATTATTTGTAGCCTCATCAAGCTTTTCTAAAGCTGATGTACTCATATAAATAGTTGGAAGTCCAAGAGATGCTGGTAATCCTGGAGGTAAGAACTCTGTGTTATCTTTGAAAATTTGAACTGGATAGGTTTCTTCTTTTCCAGTCTTAGTATTTTTAATAGTTAAGTCACCCTTAATATTTTTATAGTTATCTCCATACGACCAAGATTCGATTAATATTAGTTCTCCTTTTTTAAAAGCTTCAATATCAAATTTTTCTTTAGCTTCCTTATGAATTCTTTCTATTAAATTATCATCTATTCCAATAATAGAACTAGAAAGTAAGCTTGGATTCTTTTTAGTAGATTTTAAAAATCCCTTTAATTGTGCTTCTGATTGACCAAGTCTTTTATAGACTTCATTAAATGCTGGTAATAATACGTCATCATTCATTTCTAATTGTAAAAAGGATGTCTTTGTTCCATAGACTGTATTTACACCTTTAACAGATTTTATTTTTTCTATAAAAGTATCATCTATCTTCCCTTTTTCAGCCTTTATATTTTGTATTGTAAAATCCTGTTTAACATATTTGTTTATATAATTTTCTACCTTCACACTACCTAAAAAGGTACTTACACTTAAGAAGGTTATTATTCCCATAAATAATGATAAGAACACTATTATAGCCCTTTTCTTTTCTCTAAAAATGTTATACCAAGCCATTTTATATAGTTTCCCACCATTAGTAGTTTTTCTCTCCTTCTTCTTTTTAATATTAGCTCCTGTATATCTAAGTGCCTCTGCTTCCGATATATTACCTGCTATTTTAGCTGGTTTTCTGCAACTTAATATAACTGTTAATAAAGAAAATAAAGCTGCTGCTAAAAATATAAAAGGATTAAATGAAACATCGGTTGGCATTGCTCCTGCCTCTGCTCCTGAAAATAATATTCTCATTGCCATTGGAACAATTCCAAAGGAAACTATTGCTCCTAAAACAAGACCTATTGGAATTCCCATTAAAGAAAACCTTAAAGCTTGCCCTTTCACTATTTTTTTAATTTGTTTAGGTGATGCTCCTATAGTTTTTAGTAAGCCATAGAAATTTATGTCCTTATTAACAGCTATATATAAAACGTTGTAAATAAGAAGATATCCACTAAGAACTATAAATAATACTATCATTATAGCAACTCCAGCTGTTGCAATTGCTGTGTCCGATAAACTATCTGTTATATCATAATTAAAAGAAAACTCTTGCTGACCAATTAATTTAACTTCTTTTCCTAATATTTTTGGTGCTGCATCTTTACTGCTTTCTTTTAAAGTAATAAGCAGGTTTCCATCTTTTTCTAAAGATAGTCCATTTTCCTTTATAAAACTTTCTGAAACCAATAAATAACCAGTATCTTGAACTATGTCATAAGTTGTATATATTCCACTTAATATAAATGCTTTATTTACTACTTTTCCATCTATTTGGGCTGGAACTTCTATTTTATCCCCTATCTTAGCATCACTTTTTCCTAAAAACTCTAAGGCCCTTCTTGATGCCATAACCTCACTTTCTTCTGTTGGGTATTTTCCTTTAATATTGCTTATAGCTGGTTTGCTTTGCTTTTCAAAATTATCTAAACTGCTATTCTTTATAATAATCTTTGTTCTGTTTTTAGTTAAACTATCTAAGTCAACTCTTCCAGCACTAATTTCATATCCAATATCTGTAGCTAAATCTAATTTTTTAATTTTATTTATTTGAGTCTCAGTTGGTTTTCCTAAAGCTACACTAGCTGTGGTTCCTTGTATTCTTAAATTCATAGTTTTATAATTTTTAATAAAACTAATCCCTATACTAAATACAGAGGAAATCATAAATGTTGTTAGAACAATTGCAAGTATTGCAAATATATTTCTAATTTTATTAGTTTTTAAAGAACGATTAGTTATTCTTTTAATAACTTCCTTATTATTATTTTCAAACTTCATTGTTTTTCACCACCTATAACTGTAACCTTTCCATCTTCGATTCTTATTATCTTATCTGCAAGCTGAGCTATTTCTTCATTATGAGTAATCATAACCATAGTTTGATTGAATTTTTCACTAGTTGTTTTTAATAAACCTATTACATCCATACTAGTTTTACTATCAAGATTTCCTGTTGGTTCATCTGCTAAAATCAAACTAGGTTTTGTAGCTAACGCCCTTGCTATTGCTACTCTTTGTTGTTGTCCTCCAGAAAGATTATTAGGCATACTATTTAGCTTTTCTTTTAAGCCTAAAGTGTTAATTACTGAATCAACATACTCTTTATCTACCTTGGTTCCGTCTAACTCTATTGGTAAAACTATATTTTCATAAACATTTAATATAGGAACAAGGTTATAGTCTTGAAAAATAAATCCTATATTTCTTCTTCTAAAAATAGTTAGTTCTTCATCATTCATATTGCCAATATTTTTATTTGATATAATTGTTTCTCCACTAGTTGGCTTGTCAAGCCCACCTAACATATTTAATAGAGTTGATTTTCCACTTCCTGAAGTACCTATTATGGCAACAAACTCCCCTTCATTTACTTCAATGCTAACATTATCTAAAGCCTTAACTATAGTTGGCTCTTGACCGTATAATTTCACTAATTTTTCCGTTTTTAAAATACTCATATCTTCACCCCAAAATTTATTTTATTTGATATACTTTGTATTTTACCAATAACTTCTTACAATCTTCTGACATAACTAAAGCAAAAAATACTTTTCTAAAAATAAAACTTCCTAAAATTTATAGGAAGTTTCGTTTTATAAAGTGTTATTAAGTTCAATATCTTAAAATTTTTTCTTTAGAACCTCCTTCCCAAATCCATGGACTACTATTACCCCGTTGCTTCTTGGTATGAAATTTGGAACCAGCATCATCAACTGCTCTAGCTCCTGAAGTTCTGAATCTTGCATAAAATACTTTGACATCTTTTTTACCTCTCTTTCTGATTTTGAACATAAAAAACGGCAAGTCTGTAGGTCTTTAATTCGACCTAAAATTTGCCGTATGATTTGAAATATTATCTTTCACTAATATCACGATCATAATTTAATTTTAAAACTGCCAAATCACAAAAAAAGAATCTCCAATTGAACGTGCCATATCTATCCCTCCTCTGAAATCAATATATAACATTGCATCTAATGAGATTTATCTAGTATCATCTTATCCAAATCGATAATTGCACCTACTGACTTTAATAAATCCATTCCTATAAGTACATCATCTAATATTATTTCATTGCCTTTATAAATTAATTTAATACTACAAAATGGAAGTCCACATTTAAATTGAAGTTTAACCATTTTTTCGTACTCCAATCCATGTTCTTTCTTCTATAAATAAATTTTCATGTTTTGTATGATATACATACATTTCCCTGTTTTTATCCTTCTTAGGAAGGAATATATCGACTATTACAGCATAATTAACTTAATGTGTTCTACCACATTAATTGAAATTTGCATCTCAAACATCATAGCAAAAGCGACAGTTTGTTTCTTGATTTCAAAACTGAGGGAATAAAAGCGATCCAGCCAATATAGAAATTGCTCCGGCAATCTAAGCACTATAGATTTTATAGTTATAAATAAGGACAATTTTTTCATTAGTTTCTCCTCATTTTTTTATTACTTTTACGCACAATTCAAAGCAAATAGTAAATTTATATTTTTCAGAGTTTAACGATTCTTTATCAACAATACTAACTTCCAACATCCCTCCCATTTCTTCTGCCAGCAATTTTGCAACTGTCAACCCTAATCCTGTACCGCCTTGATTTCGGGAACTATCCTGCATATAAAATCTATTAAATAAATGTGGAATATCATCTTCAGAAAGCATATTTGTATCATTGATGAATGAAATTAATACATTTTCATCGTCTTCTTTCATTGAGATTCTTAGAAAACTATCGGCATATCTACCAGCATTTTGTAATAAATTAAGAAATATTCTTACTAATGCAGAATCTTCCGCCATTACCCATATCGGGTGTTCTGGTATATTAACCTCTATTGCTAAATGCGATCGCTCTAAGATTTGGTAGTTACCCATAAGAGATTCCTTTAACGTTCTGGAAATATCCACATTATTCAGTGTCAATCCAAAATCTCCTGCATTTAAGCGGGAAAAATCATAAAATTGAGTTACCAATATTTTCATGGTTTCCGCTTTATGCTCGATAATTTCTAACGCTTCTGCCAGTTCTTTGTCCATGTTAAGTTCTTTTTCCGTTTTTTTGATAAGTTTTAAATAACCCAAGATTACAGTTAAAGGAGTTCGTAAATCGTGACTGATATTTTCTATTTGCTTCTGGAACCCTTTTTCTCTTTTTTCATAATTCTGCCGTTCTTTTCTGATTTCCTCTAAAGTATAATTAAAGGAACACAAGACCTTCTCTAAATCCCTATTCGGTATCGGCAAATGAAGAATTTGGTTTTGTGTAAGGTCTTTTTGTATTTCCTGTATATCTTTTGTTATCTCACGAAACGCATATAGGATTGAAAGATAGTGAAATGCAAAATAACCCCCTATAATAGCTAAAATAATATACAGCATTTCGCTCCTCCTATCCAAAATCAGACATATAAATTACAATTCTATTTTTCTCAATAATATGACACCCACTAAGGAAAAAACAACGGTTCCAATTATGCCGGACATTAAGCATTTAGCCATTCCTTCTGCCGTACCCCATGCAGTAATACTCTGTGACATATTGACGCTCATTCCATTTGCACCAAAAAAATTATCGGGCATCCACATAGCAATGTTGCGAATCATATCAAAACGAAGACCCAAGTAAAAAAAGATTTTGGGAATAATAAACCAAATTGTAACCCAAATGATAATTCCTATAGAATCTTTCTCAAATACTTCTATACATACAATTCCCGAAATCAACGAAGCGACAGCTATAAAAAATACGGCTGGAATTTCTGTCAATAAATCCATCAGATTTACGGGGCCTGTATGTTCCAAAAAAACAACTGCACTTATAATATAAACACTTATGACTATAATCAAAGAAAAGATAGCTGAAGCAGTGGCTACAATACATTCTCCGGCAAAGACCTTTGTTATGGAAATACCAAAAGCAATCGTATTTTTTAAATTGCCATATTTTCTGTTCCCCTCATAGAGAAAAATTCCAATAACAGCACCCATAACACAAAAAAGCATTGGATTTGCTACTAAATTTGAATATGAAAACGAAGTTGTATCGTATCGAAAACTTATACCGTCCATTCTTCCAAACCAGCTTAATACAGCATTCAGCAAAAATGACAGAATTGCTAAAATTGCAGTTAAACAATAAATACCTCTGCTGTGGGATACCCGATAAAATTCACTTTTTATATAATTCATAATTTTTCTTCACCTCTTTTCTTTAATTCCATATAATAATCTTCCAAAGAAGATTGAATTGTTCTCATACCTGTTATATAAATCCCGTTTTCAGAAGCTAATTTGCTGTAAGCTTCTGCTTGCTCCTGTGGTCTATCGATACGAATATTGTTTTCTGGAAGAACTTTGTAGGTTTCTTTTGGAAAATTTCTTTCCAATAAAACAGAATATTTTTCCACATCTGATACTGTAATTTCAATACAATCCGAACATTTCTCAAGTAATGCATGTGACGAGATTTCTTCAATCAAAATCCCTTTGCTTAAAAAACCATATGCGCTAGCAATTTGTTGAAGTTCAGACAATATGTGGCTCGACAGTAGAATTGTAATGTTCTTTTCATCATTCAAGCGATGTAGTAAATTACGAAATTCGATAATACCGCTAGGGTCTAGTCCGTTTATAGGCTCGTCCAGAACTAAAAGCTGTGGTTCTCCCATCATGGCAATCGCAAGACCTAATCTCTGTTTTTGCCCCATTGAAAGATTTTTGCATTTACTGTTTCGCTTTTCTGTAATACCCATTAGTTTTACCATTTTATCAACTTTTTCTCTATCTGGAATCCCCTTTTGAATACAATAATACTTTAATATTTGTTCTACGGTCATGTTGGGAAAAAAACTAGGCTGTTCAATCATGCACCCTATTTTTTTTCTGGTACTTTCCAACTCCTTTTCTCCATATTTTCCAAAAAGCTGTATTTCTCCATCTGTTGCATAGATATGTCCAGCTAACAATTTTAAAAGGGTACTTTTTCCGGCACCATTATCACCAACTAGTCCATAAATACTTCCTCTTTTCACATGAATATTTACATGATCTAATGCAAGGAGCGAACCATATGCCTTTGTAACTTGTTTTGTTTCTATAACATAATCATTCATTTATCTGCCTCCATATAAAAATAAGTTTATCAATTATTGGATTTCCTCATTGAACAAACATATTATAACAGTTCAGTCTTTAATAAGTCATAAAAAACTTTTAAAGAAGTCATAAAGTTTTTTATTGGAGTTTAAATCCAATGCCATATACGGTCTGAATATAGTCTTCTTCGGAATCCACTTCTTTTAATTTTTTTCTTAAATTGCTAACATGAACATTTACAGTGTTATTTTCACCGTAATATCCACCATGCCACACCAATTCATACAAACTTTCTCTGGAATACACTTTCTCTGGGTTTTGCATGAAAAGGTAAAGAATTTCATACTCATGAGCTGTTAATACGATTTCTGTTCCACCAATTGTTACTTTTCTGGATTGAGGATAAAGTTGTAAAGTCTTATATGTTAGAATTTTTTTAGAGCTGAATTCTTTTCCTGCACGTCTTAAAGCCGATTGAACTCTTGCAATCACTTCCTCTGGTTCAAAAGGCTTAGTGATGTAATCATCTGCACCATTCTTTAATAAAGATACTTTATCCCCTAAAGAATTTTTTGCTGAGAGTACTAGAACAGGAACATTATAATGTTTATTCTCCCTAATATCATGCAATAGTTCCTCTCCTGATATTCCAGGAAGCATAAGGTCAAGTAAAATAAGGTCTGGAATTTCTTTTTCTAATAATAATTTTGCTTCTGTACCCGAAAAAGCCTGTACAGTCTGGTATTCTGCTTTTTCTAATATCTTAGCCAGCAATCCATTTATATCTGATTCATCTTCTACAATCAGTATCTTGTATTTCATTTTCATCCATCCTTTCTAAATTGCCATCTCCATCTCCACGATGTCACATATGATGAGTTCATCGTTCCTTCTCTTGAACCATGAAATTATGTATTTAATTATTTTATATCTCCTCCATTTATCTGATAATTATACTATATATCTAGTAATCTGTTAAAAAATATTTCTTATTATTTTTATTGGAACACTTATATCAAACAGGCTCACTTCCCATTTCTTTGCTATACACCCTATCATAATTCTGCTAAAAAGTGCACACACCTACTTCAAAATTCATAGGGGTGTGCATGTCCAACATAAAAATCTATAAATTTAATCTCTAAACCTAAAGATTCTACTCTTTCATCTCCCCAAAAACACGAAAACCCCTCAATTCAAGGGTTTTCTATTGTATCAAACTTGTTGTTTCTTTATGTCTAATAACTATAAGTTTGATACAATTTATCGGATTTTTTGTTGGAGCTTGTTATTTTAATATCTCTAATTTGTATGGGATTTCCGCTAAAAGGTGCACACCCTCATTATTAACATATTACCACATACTGAATTAAGCAGATACTGGATTAAGCCCACCGTTAAAACCTCGGTGGGCTAATTTTTTAACTCTTAAAACATCTGTAAAATCAGTTGTTGTAGCTTGCAAATCAGAAACGCAACATTCTTATGTGTCTATACTTTCAGACATAAATTTGTAATGTTAAATGTCGAGTATTTTTATTTTAATAAAAGTAGTCAAAGTGTAATGTAAACGGTAGTTTGCTTATAACATACGACGATATTGATAACCGTTATGGCTTCTTAAACAGTACAACTCCGCTACCCATAAAAGTAATTGTATCATCTTGAATATAAGCTGCACAACCATCCGGCAATGCGATTGTGCCATATGACTGCGCTGAATACTCTTGAATCCTATTTCGTTTATAGTTTGTATTATCATAATCCCCATTCCCATAATGACAACAAATGTTAAAACCTTTTACCAAATTTAGTCCTGTTGAATCTTCAAAGCCAATAGTGTTTTCACTATCATAGGTTGTACTCGTTATATCTTCACTAAAAATAATGCTTCCTGCTGATAAGCCATATACAAATCCACCTCGATTTATAAAATCAATGAGCTTTTTATCAAATCCACTCTCTTTTATTTCCTTCAAAAGCTTAAAAGTGTTGCCACCTCCGATATATATTGCGGTGTATATATCGCTTATAACTGCTTTGTTCAGGTCAATGCACATTTCTATATTGAAAATTCCATATTTATTATAAGTGCGTTTGAACCATTCAAAGCGTTGGCCGTAATTAGTTTCTTTATCAGCGACTGGTACATATAATACTGTTCGACTTAAATCAATTTGAGAAGCAAAAAATTCGTCAAGTGTGACAACGCCTTCGGCATTGCCTCCTGATAATAATAATTTCATTTCGTATCCCTCCACAAATATAAATTAACTAAATTAACCACTCAAACCAACCATCAAATGATTATTGAGATTATATCCATAATAAACTGCAAGAAATTACAAGTCAACAACTTTTACATAGTCTTGAAATTGTGACTTTACGGTGTTTTTAACTCCCAATGCCAACGGCGACACAAACCGTAACCTCAGTCTGTGTGCTACGTTTACCATAACCCTTATTCTCTCTATCGAATGAATAAAACTCGCATAAATGCCTAAATTCCGCCACTTTCAAGAGTACATTCGACATAGTCCTACCACGCACTCTACGTGTGTTTTGGTGGCTAAGTGATACTAATACGCATTAGAATACGTTTTGCGTAAAGATGTACCCCCCTTAAGTAAGATGTGGTCGTAAAAATTCACTAGAATCCATGTATCTTCTTAACCCTTTGATTTTACATGGTCTTCTGATTATCTTAAAACTCATATACCCCGCACATACCACCTTGCTGACTTTTTAGTTACTTATCTTTATTAATTTTATTCAAAAAATTAGTACTTTTTTATCTAAATCTAGATAAAAGTAAATTTTAAACATCTTTATCTTTACCACGTGGAAATGGTTCTTTATATATCAATTTTCGTCCTTCTAGAGTATTGTAATGCTGAGGATGCCCCTTTACAATATGTTCCTTTCGCGAGGCATGTGTTATATCACCAAACCCATCATCTGAGGTGTATTCTTCATTGTATCCATCATCACGTCCACTATCATTTCTTTTTTTTTGTTGAGTATCACTATTCTCATTAAGAGCATCTCTATTTATATTATCCTTACCTTCTATTAATTTAATAATTACTGGTACCAGCATAAATCCCAGTATAGGTACCACTTTTTTTGCTACCTTTGATAAGCTCTTTCCGATAATTCCCTCTTTAAGTATAATATCCCAAATTATGTTTGGCTTATCTATTTTCATCACACTCTTTGTCTTACCACTTTTTTCTCTTATGTCTTTTGGTTTACTATTTACATTATTTGATGAATTCTTATTAATTACTGTTTTCATTATTTCATCTGCATCTTTTTCCCAATCAAATTTTTCACTACTACTATATTTACATTGTACTAGGTCTGAAAAATCATGCGCATTTTTTGTGATACCTAATTCTTTTTCTACATTGTGAACAATTCCATATCCAATGTGAAGTCCTGCTGGCAAAGCTACTGATTGACCATCTTCTCCAATATGGTGATGAATTAGTTTATCGCCAAGAAAAGGTTTATACTCTGGAAAATAATCAATAAACACCTTATCGCAAAGTGGAGATATGCCATCTTCTAATGACCATTTATTTTCTTCACTAAAATATTCGGGGTGCCTATTTAAAAGTTGCTTAAAATAATATCTACTATCTCTTTTCCATCCACAATTATTTACATTGCTTTTCCCATTGTTTTCTTGCCCAATAAACTCCATATTTACAATTAATTCTTTGCTATACGTTACCTTGTAAAAGATTTCTTTCCCATTATCTAATATTGTACTGTTATTCCGTCCTAATTTTTCTTCATTTATTCCCATATGAGAATAGATTTTCTCCATAGCTAACACCTCGGTTCCATGTTGCTTATAAGTTCATAAATTGATGATGCAATTATTTCACTCTCATCTTTTTCAGCATCTAACCATATAACTTTACCTGTACTATTATCAATACAAAGCAACAAGTTATCAACCCCATCTATTTCAGCTAAACCAATTTCAATTAAGTTAGTATTACGTCCAATGTCTTTTGCAATTTTGTTTCTTTTTATAATAAAATGTTTTATATCTACTAGTGGGGTAATGGGTGTAAAAGATACTATGATCGCTCCAACACTCCCTACCATTTTCATAAAAAAATAACTAGTAAAATATTCCTTTATATCATTATGTAATTCTAATCCAATTTCTTTTTGTATTTCATTAAAGTCGGCTTTCTCTTTATTATCTATGATTTTCCACGATATATAACCACTTTCATTTGAATCCCCTATATACATTTCTTTAGGCATTTCATTATTGTATGGAACTCTTGGATGAGTATTTCTCCTCTGATTCCACAAATCATCAAGTTTATCATAATATTGCTTTATTGCTTCTTTAATCATCATATTTCCTCCTATCTATCAATTATCCAAATCCATTTCTGTGAAGAATTCATGATTCTGGTCTGCTAACTTCAACTTCATGGGGGAAAATGCATTTTGTACCTTTACGTAGAACCTACCGTTTCATCTTAATTACAAAATCACTTTGGTTTCATTAATAGTGTAAATATAATAAATTGAATTAAACCCTTATGTAGTCCTCAGCGCAAATTATACAATTTTATCTTTTACCAGCTGTTGAAAAATTTCTACCTACTTTTGAGTATATTACTCTATAAGGGCTGTTACTTGAGAAATTAACGTATTCCTGATCGATATATACAGAATCACCAATTTTAAAATTATCACTTTTTTTCCATTCCTCTAGGTAATGATGATTAATAAAATAGTGTTTTAATTCACCGTTTTCAAAACTATAATATCCTATTAGTTGATGAGGAAATAGTGCATATTTAACCATAACTTCATTATGTCTATTGGGATACCAGGGTATTCCCATACTTCTTAGCTTATTTCCAATATAGTCAGAATTTCTATATTCATATTTTTCGTCAACAATTGGCACCCAATAATCTAGTATTACAAATTTTTTAATTGCTGCTGCATCCATATTAGCCGATGTTGTGTATCTACGATTTCCAGCACCAAAGTAATATGCGCTCTTATACCTGTCCCCCCCCATAGAGGTCGAGACCCATGGACTTATTTCTTTGAAAACCTGATTTCCAGCTGTATGCAATGCATAACATATCCACTCTTTAATAATAAGTAAATCATTATGCGAATCTATTTTTTTAATAGCATTACTTATTATATTTGCAATAGATTCTGGAGACTCACTAGGTGCATAATTTTTAAGGTTTTTATTATAATGATATTTAAGATCCTTTCCATACAAATCAAGCAACCTGAATAGCATTTCTTTATTAACTACATCAGGTTCCAAAAAATCTCTGCACTCAGACTCTTGAAAAAAAGAATGCATGGACTTTTCTCCCCAATCAAAAAGAATATTAGGTAAACGAATAACTGAATTTAAAATATTTATCCTACCCTCTCCACGAGACAATTTCATTATATTCTTATTTTTTTCTGATAAGAGTAATTGTTTTTTCAAAAAATCTTCATCTAGTCCTAGTAAATCTGAACTTTGCGACTTAAAATGTGGAATTGAATTAATTAGATTCTCTGGTACTAAGTTATTCATCATTAACCCTCCATTACAAATCTCAACTATTATAATAATTAACCTGCAAAATACTATTACTCAAAGTAATAACTTTATTAATTTACAAAATTTCATCTAACTTAGAAAAATCTGTTGCAATATATTTTTCGAATCTTGGTTTAGTATACTCTTCACTTTCATTTGTTTCAGTATTCTTTTTTTTTCCATTAATCCAAATACTTCTCTTTCCAACATTTTTTCCATTTTTATTTGTGTTACACTCACTTAGGTATTCTTCAGAAGACATTATCCACATGGTTTCCATACGCTCTGAATAAAAAACAAAAAAATAATTATTTCTAAGTTCATGATTCATACCTGCAAATAAACCTGCATCACCAAACTTAACATCATTTGAGCGTGCCTTTATCTGAACTTCAATAAAACTACCATCTGATTTTTTTATTACGACATCAATACCATCAGCATCAACAAGAGGCATGTAGCAATCTAATCCTTCTTTCAGCATAAGACCAATAATGTAATATTCAATTCTTTTTCCAAATCCAGCTGAATGTCTATATCTCATGTATTCTCCCCCTATATAATTGACATATAATACCTATTTTCTATTTACACTTTAGGTCTATAAACCATAGAATTATACAGTGGCAATAGTAATTTAATATATTTTATAATTTCATTACAAATGCCATCAATATTTTTTATCGTTGGATTATCAGGTTTATAGAAAATTACTAAATATGACTCTCTTCCGTCTATGTCATATTTCTCAAAGTATTTGCAAAATGGCATCTCATTTTCACCATTAAAATTAAATTGAAATGTTTCATCGAGCTCTTCATCATAGATTTCCCAAGTCATATTTAAGCCTTTTAATTTTGAAATTTCTTCTTCAATTTTTGACTGCAGTTTATTCATATGCTCATGCATATATGCTCTATCAATTGCACCATGCTTCACAGCTAAAAATAGATTAATGTGAAATCCAGATGGAACTATGCAAAATTGTAAACAGGCATGTTTTTGAAATCCAATTGTTAAATCTTCTGCATTGAAACTATTGAAATTTAGAGTCGTTACCTCAGCTTTTGTTTTTCCGTATCTTACCCCTATCCACCCAACTCTACCTTTATTATAAACACTAGGTATTATACCGGAAGTTATATTATCTTGTCTCCAATGACACTCCACTCCCAGCTTTTTAACAGAAGAATATATTTTTCTATGTATAGCAAGAATTTTATCTTGTACTACTTTCCTGCTCTCCCTAATATCTACATCGTTTCTTGTTTGATTATGAACAAAAAAAGTTTTATAATCTTCGAAGTTAAAATAAAAATCCTCTATTTCCAAATCATCTTCCTCTAACGCATCTTCTTGATGAATATATCCCTTTAATCTTTTTCTGATCTTTTTCTGTGTATTTTGTAAATCTTCAATTATTTGAAAATTATTTTTGTAGTATTCTATAACATCACCATCAACTAAAGTAGACCGAAATCCACAGAAATTAAAGAACGTATCAATGCTTGCCAGCTCAGTATTATCCAAGGTCTCTATAGAATCAAATTCTATATTTTTTTTAAATCCGCCACTGGTAAAATTAGAAGAACCAAATATCAACTTACATTCATTTGTTGCCCTAATCAAATAAACTTTTGAATGAAATGTTCTATCAAAAAAAATCCTTACAGTACATATTTGTAGTAATTCTGTAAGGAGTTTATGTGGCTTATCATATGTAAATTCTGCCGACAAAAATAATTTAATTTTATCCTTTTTCAATTTATATTTTTCTGAAAGTTCCTTTAGCATTCTAAGTCCATCTATGGAAAAGAAGGCTGTTCCAATGTATATCTCTTTTACTGAATCTAATCCATATAACTCTTGCTCTAGAGTTGTTTGTTTTTCAGTATTTTTATTCCAGTAATACATATCATTCCTCCTCGTATAATGTAGTTGTAAGCATTGATAACAAATCAGTCATATCAAATACGAATATCATAACTAATATCTTTTTTAATGTTCGCAACTTATAATTTACTTTTAATTAATCTCGTCTTAATTCTGATTATTGTCAATTACCAATATTGGATACTGGTAACCGGTTAATGCACAATGATATAATATTTCCTGATTAGAGAAGATAGATGTTTTCCTCCTGAGAGGTAAGTAATTGCCTATACTCGTAAATTAGCGTATCATTCCATCAGTGAGTTTTCTGTGTTTTAGCTGGTTGGGTTTCCAATTTTGGAACTACCCGTGTCACAAACGAGGTTGCAGCCTCATTGATAGAAGTGGAATCTCTACTCTATCTCACTTTTAAAAAAGGAGATGTTATATATGTCAAAAAACCTAAATAGTCTTGTAGTAGGCATCGATGTTGCTTCTGAATTCTCTTTTGCCTCAATCCTTGCTCCTGATGGTAGTCAGTATAGAAAACCTTTTAAACTCTTTCATACTGCCCTTGGTTTTAACTACTTAATTGAGCAAATAAAAAAAGCATAAAAAGAGAGTTTTCCACAACACCTGTGTTCTTTATGGAGTCCACAGGCGTGTATCATCTAACACTTTTCCACTTTCTTAAGGATAAGAAGTTTGAGACCTTCGTTATTAATCCTCTTGTTACTAATTGTAACAAAAATAAGAACATAAGAAAAGTGAAAAATGATAGAAATGACGCATTATCTATTGCACAACTAGGAAAGTTCCAAGATATCAAAGTTTCATCTGATTCCGATATTGAAATTTTCACATTAAAGTTATTAGTACGCGATTACTATAAACTTATTGATACTAGATCCGGATTTAAAAAGAAACTTAGTAATTCTCTGTACATATCTTTTAGTGGATATCAAAAAGTATTTTCTAACACCTGTGGATTAGTTTCAATTAAAATTTTAAAAAAATATCCTACTCCGCAGGAAGTTATTTCAGCTCAAAAACAAGATATCATAGATATATTGCTTAATTCAAGAAAAGGCATTAAGTGGGCTGAAAAAAAATATGATAACCTCGTAGAGGCATCTGAAAATGCTCAGTTTGTTAGTTTAACATCACCATGGTTGTCAGTGTCTATTACTACTTCTATAGCAATCTATGAAGCCATTGATACTGAAATAGCTACGCTTTTAAAAAGATTAAATGTTTTATAGACAGTGATGAAATGTCCATTACTTTCCGCAAAAATATATTGTTGTTAATGTCTATACCAGGTATTGGATATAATACTGCAATAACGATATTAGCTGAAATTGGTGGTATTGATAAATTTGTTACTCCAAAACAGCTTGTGGCTTTCTTCGGAGTCGATCCTGCTGTTAATGAATCTGGTAACTTTAAGGGCGATAAAGTTAAAATATCTAAACGTGGAACAAGATTTGGCAGAAGAGCTCTATATGCAGCTGCTTTGGCTTCCATTAGAATGAAGCGTAATGGAGAAGCCACAAATCATGTTTTACTTAAATACTATAAAGAAAACCTAAAAGGTAAAAAGGCAAAAGTCGCTTTAGTTGCAGTTATGCACAAGCTTATTAAATATCTGTTTGCTGTTTTAAGAAATCAAGAAGAGTACCAAGTTAGAGATCCAAAACTACACCAGAAAATGTTTTTAGAGAATAAAACTATTATAGCTGCCTAATTTATTTTATTACCTCCCTTTTTTTACCATCGTTCGTCTTTCGAAACGATCTTTTTGTTGTGCACAAAATTAATCTAAATAGCTCAAAACAAATTTATAATAAATGGTTGACTTTAACTAGCTAGTCTAATCTTAAACGAATAGTTTTGGGGCCTTAATTTTAATTATTATATCACAATATACATTACTATTTTATTACATAAAATGCAATGTTTTATTATTTACGACAACATATGTTATATTAATATCATTCTTCAATGCTCAGCTAATTTACGGTTATCCTCCCACGCTAAAAATGCACACTCCTTAATTCAACTCCATAGGGGGTGCGCATTTATTTGATTTATTTCAAACTTTTGTGTAAAAGATACCCATTATGGTAATGAGGGACTCGAAATTCTTAGGACTCATACATTTATGCAATTAATAAATTCAAGCTAAACCCGCCATATCTCAGAGAAGATTTCATGCAATTGCAATTCTATTTAAGCCCTTTCACCCTATAAATAATTATTTAAATGTTATCCTCATTTATTATATCAAATATATGTTTACTTTTCCCAAGTAGCTCATCTTCCTTAGCAGTTAAAGGATCTAGCCAGTCTGCTTTATTTCTTGACCATTCTAACCATCTTAATATTTTCTCTTTCTTTGCATTATCTACGACTTTACTCAGTTCTTTTTCCATGTCTTCAGCAAACATTCTTATCATTTGTGCTTTATTCCAGTCAGAAACAGCCTGTTCCAAAAATTTTACTTCTTCCAATTCCCCCTTTCGCATTTTCTCTAAGCGACGTTGTCTCTTTTCCTCCTCCCATTTCCTATCCTGCTTTCTATCCTCAAGTTCATCAATTGCTCTACTATATTACTATTTAAGTAACCCTCTGCCTTAATTGACATTACCAAAATGTTTTTTGATTCACTTATCCGTTTTTTTGCTTTTACCTTATTAACTTCTTCTTCAACTTCAAAGTAAAAAATAGTATGCATTATAAGAAATCCACCAATATCCTTTTCTGATATTCTTCTAACCAAAATACGTCCTTCCATTTCATCTAAAGTATTTATAAGAGAATCCACTATTCTATAGGCTCTATTTATATTAAAATTTGAAACATATATTGGAAGAATAGGTTCATTTCCTCTATCCACACTATTATATTTTTAAAATTGTATAAACTTATATTCACCGGCTTTACATCTTTGCTTATTTTTTTTCTATTTTTAATACCTTCTTTATGTTCTATAATCAACCGGTGTGGATTTCTAAGCTGCGTTCTTACCTGTATTTTTGAACATTTATCCCTAATAAATTTAACTGTCTCTGTACTTAATAAACTTAATTCCTCATCGGAAATCAATTCATCATCACTTATTTTTTTATATCATCTTTTAATTTAATTACATAGTCATGGACATATTTTTTTATTATTCAATATACGTCTGGCAAAGGGTCTTTTGCAATCTTCTTACCAGCTTTAATTTTTGACCAATATCCACTAGTTGCTAGAGGTATCCCTAACCTTCTACAATTCTTTCTTAACACACTGTCAGACATATTATACCTTTTAGCTACAGTTGTCATTGGCTCTGTCAAAACTTCTTTGTACAAATTTTCCCTCTCGTTGCCTGAAACATATCTAAAATCCATAAAATCCATAAAATCACCTCTTAAAATAATCTATTTATATCACAAGGTATCTATACACTTTACTTATATTCAATTTTAATAAAGTTACAATGAAATAGGAAGTTCACTATTATGCTTTGTTTTCTTTCTCATTGTACTTCTCAATCACAATCAAGCTTCTTTTCTTTAAATGTTCCAAAAGTTCCTTTTCTCTTTCACTAGTAGCCAGCCATAACTCTCCATACTGCTTATTAAAAGCATTAAATAGCTTTCCATCATCCTCAGTTTCTTCTATTTCTAATATTTCTGACATTAACTTTTTATCCCTAATTACAGCTATAAAGTTAATGAATATATTATTTAATCTTTCCGATGCAAGTTTCGTAACATTTTTTTGTGTGAATGGCATTCTTGGCACTATAGAACTAACTTTCACACTCTTTCTGCTCTTACCCCTTCCCATAAATTTACGTTCTGAAGTATCTTCACAAATCACTATTTTTATGATGTTCTCAGAGTCTAAATATTCTCCTTGAATTGTTGTCGAGGATACTTCTGCACCATTTTCATTAAGAACCTTCTCTAACCTTCTCAGTTGAAAACTCATTACTTCATAAATTTCATCCTTTTTTGTACCTTTATTTGTCTTACTTGGAACCGGAACATTAAATCCCTCAAATCTCGTATCATCTAATAACTTCACATGAAAGCTTACAGTGAATTTATAGACACTTCCTTTAATAAAATTATCCTTGCTACTTTCAATAATTATGTTGAATTTATCAGCAATCTCTTATCAAAAATATCAGTGTTTTGTAATATATACTCCATAATTAAATATCACTCCTAAAATAGTAGTTACTCATAATCATTTATTTCCACTTAGTGAAAGTTTCATACATTTCATTTACTTCTTTAAAGATCTAAGTTACATCATTCTCAAGATTGTTCTGATAAACTTAATCCTATAAACAAAAAACAGTCAAAGTGAAATTATCCACTCCAACTGACCCCATTAAAGTCCTCTATCCAATTAAAACCTCAATCTGTGTACCCTCAATCAAAGTTACAATAATCTTATTTTCTTCGAAAACTATCATCATCTCAATTATTTTAAAGTATAACTCCAAATTAAACTCGTTTATTGACTCTGCATCAACTATCATTTTTATAAACTCACCAATTTTATACCTCTGAAGCAAATTTTCACTCTGCATCTGTGCCTCCCACTTTCCTTTATCTATAATTTCAGGATGGCTCTCTTCAACATAGTATTGAAAAACATCTCCATTATTCGCAACTCTCTTCTTCGTGAGGAAATCTACTGTGTAGGTCTTTTTCAGTAAAGCATCACCTTTATACTTCTTTACATTTCAAGATATACCGTTTCCCCTTCCAGTTCCACCAATATATCCAATTATGGCAAGGTATTCTCGATTCATAAAATCATTTAACATTTCAACTTCATCCTCCGAAAATCCATAGACAATAATCATATACTGATAAAACTTTAGGTTCACTTTACCTTTAACACAGAAGTTTCAGAAATAGTTAATCACCTCTTGACGTAAAAAAAACCATTACAGCACTTTGGCTTTGCAATGGTACCTTAAATTCTTTAATATTACTTTTTTAAGTTTTCTACTATCTTTTTTCCTCTTTCTTCAATAAGATGATTTACATTATATAGATAATTATACAACTCTTCATTATCGCTGGGTTTAATACTGTATATCTTTTTACCCTCATCTATTGACGTTTTATCTATAATTTCTGAATGCCCATCGATCTTTTGATTACCTTGCCTATTAACATTCTTAAACAATGATATGATTTCATTATTTGGACAATAATCTTCTAACAGAAATTTTTTTAAATATGGCTTAAACTTATTTTGATCTATCATCCACTCTCCTGTTTTCCATTTATCTAGAAATAAATCAAAATAATCTTGCACATCCCATCTTGTTCCTTTTACAGCATTAAATCCAACAGGAATGAGTGTGAAATTTCCAATTGAATGTGTTAATTGAGAAAATTTACATAGTTCTTCATATATTTTAAATTCACCCTGTTTATCTATAATCTTTTTTTCTACTTCCTTAATCTGTTCTTTATTTGATAACCACTCATATAATACTTTTCCCTGAGCGCGATAGCCTTTATCGGGGTTTTGATTATGAAATTCATCTTTATAATCATGATAAAAAGTCTGTAATACAACCTTATAAGTTGTCCAAAATGAATTAATAGTTTCAGTTCCTAATAATACCTTACTATTATTCAATTTAACCAATCTATAGTTGTAATTCACTTCCAATGGCCATCCCCAAAGTCTATTATATATGTCATACGCCAACTGACATTTATCGCAATCTCTAGAATACAATTTATATAGAAAATACTTGCGAATACTATTATCATTATCTTCATTTGGGTTTTGAAATTGGTTTTTAAAATCATACAAAGCAGGATTTTCTTCCTGCAAAAACTTTTCAATAGAATCAATCATCTTTTTCCCCTCTCAAGTAATCAATATTATGATTTGTACTACATCTCTGATTATAATATAACATATTATTTCAGACATTCACCCAAAAATTTCTTATATACCACCAAGATTTACGTACAATATACAAATTATAACAAACCATAAATATATATTCGAAAAAACAAAAAGTTGTTCAAGGTCAATCCAACTATCCTATTTAAATCCCTTATTTAATTAAAACTTCTATTTCAGTCCCATCAAGCAAAGTTACAATAATTTTATTTCCTTCAAAAACAATCATTTTTTCGATCATCTTGAAATAAATATCTATATCAAACTCTTTTATTGGCTCTGCCTCAGCTATCATTTTAATAAACTCATCAGCTTTATACCTTCGAAGCAAATTTTCACTCTGCGACTCTGCCTTCCACTTCTCCATGAAGTAAGCCTTATTTTCAATTATGACATTGAAGGTATTTATGAATGCTTAGTATAGAATCTTATCATCTATATGCTTATTCCCACAGCCCTTTTTTCCTTTCACCTCATACTTCTTATTGCACCTCCACACTACTCTTCGTAATCTTTCATCTGTAGAATTCCATACCTTTCTACCAAAGGTACTACCGCAGGCTCCACAAATAACTCTTCCTGCAAAAGGATTATTTGCTGTGGCATAATCAATTTCGCTTATGTTATATTGTTTTGCAAAAGCTTTTCTTCTCTTCATCTCAAGCTGCACAGCCTCCCACTTTTCCTTATCTATAATTGCAGGATGGCTCTCTTCGACATAGTATTGAGGAACTTCTCCATTATTATCAACTCTCCTCTTTGTAAGAAAATCTACAGTGTAGGTCTTTTGTAGTAAAGCATCCCCTTTATATTTCTCATTACTTAGCATTTTTCTAATGCTGTTTTCATACCATTTTGCTTTACCGTTCCAGTTTGGAATTCCATCTTCTTCAAGTTCCTTAGCTATTCTATTGGGACCTTTGCCATAAGGTAACCTGTATAAATCCTCTTAACTATCTTGGCTTGTTTCGCATTAATAACTAGATTACCATCATCGCCTTTATCGTAGCCTAGAAACTTTGTGCAATTGACTGTTACTTTTCCCTGCTCAAATTTCCGTCTTATGCCCCATGTGGAATTTTCTGAAATACTTCTACTTTCATCTTGTCTAATAACTATAAGTTTGATACAATTTAGCGGCTTTTTTTATTAAAGCTATTAATTTTAATTCTGCTAAATTGTATAGTACTTCTGCTAAAAGGTGCACACCCCTCTATATTGGTAAACAATATCAGATAGTTCAAAAGGCTCGTATTGATGTCAACCCGGGTTGAAGCTGTAAATCTTAATATTTTTGATTGCTTCTGTTCTTGGGAATAAGTCTATTATTATTGAATACTTATCTACATTTGGACATATTATAAATTTTTATCCATCTCATGAATTAACCACTCAAAATTTTCACGCCAACTGGCTTTCATACCCTCTTTGTTTTTCCATATAGCTTCTGGCCCCGTAGTTCTATCTAAGTCTATACCAAATTTTCCATTTTCTGATTGCAAAACCTGTGCAGTACGATTTTTACCACACTGATAACACTCATTAATATTATCTGATTCTATAATAACTGCACAAAAGTTCTCCATAGAACGAACCTTTAATACCACAGATAGCTTATTTGAGAAAATCTCATCTTCAATATACTTGTGTTTATTCACAACAATATACCTCTTATTACTGATTTCCGTTAGTTCCTTAGCATATAGTAAAGGGAGGACTTTTTCTGGTTTCAGAATATCATTTCCTTCAACTAAGCAAAATACAACATTCTTATCCTTAACTTTATAAACATATATTCCATCGGTCAATCTTTTTGATTGACTCAAGAGTTCATTGATACCACCAACTGGTATCTCTAGCTGATAATTCTTGTTACGAGTTTTTGATTGGTTATGGCTTTTATCTTTCGCTGCACAACCATCATCCAATGATGTATCATAAACATAGATGCTTCCCGGTAAATTTAACGCAGTCGTTTTCTTCATAATATTGTATGGTTTTAGTTCTTTGCCAATTGCATTAAAACCATATACATATGAATGTGGATTTGCGACTGTTCCATCACCACCCATTGTAACGAAATTATAGCAAGCATTTTCTATTGCTCTAACTTTGTTATATTTATACCACTTATCATAAACAACATTACCGCCAGTGCTGTTAATAATAACATCAACACCTTTTATTCCATACATCCTACTAAACAATGAATGATTGCAGTCATAACAGATCGTCATTCCTATCCTATACCCTTTATATAAAATAGGTTCAAACATTGACTTGGAAATTTCACGATACTCTTCTAATTCTAATGCAGAACATTCAGTCATAGTATGCTTAATATATAACGCATTAGCTGTTTCAGTTTCATTTGCAAGTGCATTAGAAAAAACACTAAAAATGGTGCCATACACATCTACACTGCTTACAATCACAGCTTTTCCAATTTCTTCACTAAGATTAATGCAAGCTTTAAAAATATTATTTATATCTTCTTTAATACATATATCTGCATTTGTTAATAAAGAATGAAAAGAGCAATATGAAAGCTCTGGTAATACAAAAATATCGAAGTCAGATTTTTTCACAATCTCAATAGCATTTGCAAAATCTGCTCCATTTTTAAGTTCATTAGTCTGCAGATATAACCCTATTTTCAAACCATCATTGCTCTGTATCTTAGTATTTATCGCAACTTCCAATTTTATATTCAGTAGCTTTTTTAAACTCTCTTCTGCCCCATCAGCTTCAAAATCTGTCTGTCCATGCATTATTCTAACTAATTTATATCCTTGCTTACTGGATTCGATATCTCTTATGCTATCATAATAAGCTCTTACTTCATCCCGATTCACCGGCTGTCCATCTTTTGCATTTATATCCTTACATGCCTGTATCCATAGTTGTCTATCAAAGTACACTGAAATATCTGGATAAGACAACAATGATACTTTTCTTGCCTGTGAAAAATGCTGCCTTTCATCATACTCAATAATCAATTTTTCACTTTCACAAACGAAATCACATCTTAATTGAACATTTCTCTTAGCAAATGCTTTATCTCCTCTATACTCAGATATCGATTTGTATAAATTCTCATAATCTCCTTCGATTATATCTGGTGCCTTCAACCAAGGGAATGTTTTTTCACATACAATGTCTCCATTAAAAATTCTATTAAGCAGTAGCTGTAATGCATTTTTCTGCTCTATGACAGCTTTTGCTGGAATTTTAATTTTATCGGCTGATGCCTGTTTTGCATTCATAATTAACTGTGCTTGTACTGCTCCAATCGTCTGTTTTGATTGTTTTTGCTTTATAACTGATTTTTTATCTATATGCTCTGATTTACCTGTATAAAATATTTCAAATCCCAGTCTTTCAAAAAAACGCATCGTCTCCATGCCACCGCCGAAATCATTCTTGCTAATTTCTTTTCCATATGCCACCTTGTATGCCATTCCACGAATATGCTTAGCAGGAAGCTTCTTGCCATTATATATAAGAAATGTGGACTTTGAGCTTGGATACTCTGTATTTTCAGCATGAAAAATCTCAATCGCTTTTATAACATTTTCTCTAGTAATATCCATCCAATTAATTTTTGCCATTTTCACCTCTCCATTTTATTCTTCTAAGTTTTATAGTTAAATGTTGTTCTATTTCATCTTTAAAGGAAGGTTCTGGACCATAGCAAATATTGCTAGATAAAATTCTTATTTTGTATACACATATAATACCTTCTCCTCCTTTATCAACACAATTATAATTTTTTCAATGCTCCGCTCTTTTCTGGTACATTACTAATATCAACATCATTTATTCTAGCAAAATATAATAAAAACTCATTAGCCAATTCCTCTTTCTCAGTGCCTTGTTTCAATTTTGCAATATCTTGTAGTATTTGGATAGCCTGTTCATCTTCAAAGTATCTATGCAACCCTGAACTCCAAACTGCTACCTCTGGTTGGTTATCATTTGCGTGATAATTCCAAAACAACATTTTGTGTGCTTCTTTCGGGTAAAGTTTAATACGGTACTTAGATTTTGTAGTTACATATCCTTCATCTTGATTATCCCCTTCATATGTTTCATCTACAAGAAATACCCCAAATATGTATCTATCACTTTCCATAGAATTAGGATCACGGGTTGTTAATACACACAAGCTATTATTTTGCACTTTGTTTAATTTCATAGGTTGACCCTTTCTTTCACCTGTTTGCACAATACCTGCAAGTGCCTTCCAATCCCTAAGCATTTGACTTTCATAACAAACGAAACCACCATTAGTACATACATCTTCTAACTCAGAACGGGTGATATCACAGTTTAGGTATTGTCCGCAAGCACAATCATCAGAACTGCACCATGTGCGTTTCTCTAATCTAATATTATTTGTGATTATATCATCACTACAAACACCATTAAAACCAACTTGTTCATCAGAGTGTCCTCCATCACAAAAATTACACTTGAACGCAATATTGGCACGTGGATAAACCTTTGTTTTAACTTTTATATATTTATCACTATTACTTCTTTGAATTTGATTTTCTTGTTCCAATTCAGCCAAACGTTCTTTTTTCTCTTTCTCAATCTTTTGGATAATTTCTATTTCTTGTTTAATACTCTCAGCAATGTAGCTGCTTTCAGTTGTTAGATATCCATCAAAAGCATTGGAATATAAGAACTTCTTTTCATCATTCTGAAACCTCACAGTGATATATCAATTATCATTAGCTACAATAATTCCTTCACCAAACACTTTATGTCTTACCTTTATATTAATCAAATCCATTAGCTCAGCTCCCAATTAATCTCATTTATTCTTACCATAATTCTTCGAAAACTTCCCCCCCCCCTAACAGCCATAAATACTTGTCTATTTCCTTTAAGTTGAATTGCTCCAAACCATAATACCTATGAAACTCAATCAATATCTCTTTAAATATTACATAGTCTTTTAGAACATCATTTTTGAATTCATAGAAAAAGTGAAAAGAAACCACATTAAGAATGAGTTTTAGTTAATTATAAAACACCTGTACAGAAACTGATACGTAAACAATTATAATACTACTCTATGAAATAAATTTTTCGAATTTCTTCTCTATGTCACTCGTAATTGCTATTTTACCACATTCGTTCATCGATTTTATAAATACTTCCTGTTCATTTTTTAATGGGTATATAGGTATCTTAATAGGTATCCATTGCAAATTTTCTTCACCTGATTTAATATCAATCGGAATGTAGCAATATCTATGTGTTACAATAATTTCCTTTTCTTTCAATGCCATCTTCACCCACTCTTTAATATGATTACTTGCTCCCCATGACGTTTCTCTAACCTCGAGAGTTTCAAAAAAATTAGATTTATTTCTTTTAACGGAGAAACTAATTCCTTCTTTTTCTCCAATTATTTCTACATCAATGTTTTTAGACCAAAAATCTTTATTGCTATCTCTAAAAGATTTAAAATTTGCTAATTGATTAATTACTAAATGGGGTTTTTCATTTTCATTTGGTTTAGTATAAAACTCAGGTTGAAATGACAGAATTCCACCCGTCATTAGAAAATTTGTATCTTTCTTCATTGCCAACCTATATTTCACATAGGTTAATTCGACATGGAAATTAATAAGTTTCTCAACATTTTTTAAAAATTCAGTAATTTTAATTGTATCTATCAAACAACCTTTATCATATATTTTTATTTCGTTATTCGCTTTATCTACTACTCTTCCTGGATGTGCAATTGCATTTCTGATTTTCACATTATAAATATCTTCTATGATGTCATGCAAATCAGTTTGCTTTGTTAATTTCAAAGTCTTATTTAACAAATTTGAACCATATAAATCAGCGGTAATACAATCTTCTATAATTGGCGCATTTTTAACTACTTTTGCTAAATTTGCAAGAAACCAATGATCTCCGATTAAGTCAAAAGTATCTTTATATAGATTTATTATTGAATTAAAATCCACGTCATCAATTTTAGTCATGTCAATAAATTCATCTGATTTAACGGTTGTAATTGGATTTGGATAATAAAATTCTTGGATTTTAACCTTAGCCTTTTTATAAATACTATTAAATACTAGAGCGATATCTGTTGTTGTTTGAGAACTTTCTAATGTTGTAAACTTTTCATCATATTTAAGAAACTCTTCAAATTTTAACTTATTCTTTTCAGCCTGTTTTACAACTTTTTCTAATTGAACCATAATGTCATAATTTAATTTTTGAAACCTTTTTTTATACTCATTTCTTAAATCATCATAGACAACGCCTATCTCTAATTGATGATCTAATTTTGAATACCTTAATAGTTTATCAATCATGCAATCGGGAGGAACTTTACCCTGATGCATATATTTTTCAAAAAAAGTACTAAATTCAGTAAATATATCAATTAGAAATGTATCTGAAAACGGGACTTCCATAAGATTATTATATTTACTACTTTCTGAACATTTCCTACAGTACCTTCTATCACATAATCTATTAGCAATTTCAAAAACATGATATATTTCTATCTCTTTACATTTTTCACATTCAATAATTTCAAAAAACTTTTCTTTTTCTCCATTAAATTGAGTGTTTATTTCCTGAGTAAGATATCTAAAAATATTGGTATGAACATAAGGTTTAAGACCTCTAGCTAACCTACCTCTTAAACCTTCATTGACATGTAAATATGACTTGTTTTCACCTTTGAATAATATATGTCCTCTTTTCCAATGATTCTTCATACAACTTATTATCCTTTTGGCGCTAATAACCCTAACATATTTCTCTATATTGAATGGATCAGTAACTTCAGTAACGTTGCCACTAATTGTGATTCCATTAAAAAAAGGTTTTTCAGATACAATTATTGAATTTTCCTTTTCATTCAATTTTTCCAAAAGCATATTAAATTTTTCTTCTCCAATGAATTGAGAGAGTACATTATGTTTAACCTCCACTAATATACCTTTGTCAGAGTCGTTATTGGGTAAAATAAAAAACATTGGATTTCCAAAATATATGATTGAAATGTTTGTATTTTGTAGCTCAATATTTTGCCCTTCACTTGAATTTAATATAAGATTCTTTAAAATATCTGATTGATATTCGTCGCTCATATTTTTCTCCCCTTCTTTCATTCATTGTTATTTATAATGTCAGTGCATTCTCTTGCTACTGACCCTTATAAATATCTTTTACAAACAGATTAATCTCCAGAAGGAGTATTAATCAAAACTCCACCTATCTATCGCAAATGCTATTATTTTGTTCTTCCTTTTTATGCCAAAATCATTTTCTTTAATAACCTGGAATTATCAAACATAGGTTGTCCATTTCATTCCCAACTTATGTTAGTTCCTCCGAGGTGCAAGGAGGCAACTGGAAATTGCCTTCTTGCTATCTACGAAATATTTGCATTGATATACAATTGTTTTTTCTTTTTCTCTAACATATATATCAATCCCATCATCTCCTGGATAGCATTGAACTGTATATGCTGATTCGAACATATTTTGCATTAACTTAAACATATTTCTTCAAATTTGATTCTAGCTCCACTATCTCCATACATGTCTGTTAAATATTTAAAACCCCTATTCATTAATTTACACCTCATAATCTTCTTCATTTTTATATATAATCATACATAATTCCTCACTATAATTGTATATCATTCTACATAATTTTAACATTAAGTTAGTTCGTCAAATTTCTATATTATTATACAAAAACCACCCACAAAGTTAACTTTTACATCAACTCTGTGGGTGTTCTTATCTCTTCCAATCTAACTCTAATAAAAGTTATATCGTGTTCTGAATGCACCAACACTTTTTCAATGGTGGCATTCCAAAGTTCGTCATCAAACTCTGATACTAACATATCTCTTTTCTCCATTTCTTTATAAAAGCTCAATGCTCTCACGCTTAGCTCTTCGCTCAAGACGTTTATCGTTTATTTCATCAAGTCCATTTTTTATATTTTCATAACGCTCTGCAAGTGTTGTGTATCTTTTCTTATACTCTGCTTGATCTAAAGTGATGTGTGCATTTTCCTCAACACACTTTTGCAGCAGTTCAGTAACAACCTCAATTTCACTCTGTAGCTTTACCCTCTCCTTATCAATTTTTGAAGTATCGGTCAAGGCTTGAATTATAGCTTCATAGCCTTGTAATATTTCTTCTTTATTTGCGAGTAGGCTATTAAAAGCATCAAGGAAGACCGGTTTTAAGGTATCCTCGTAAAGATGAGGTGTGCTACACCTTTCATCATTTTTGAATTTATAATTGCACTGCCATATAACCCTTAAGTATTTACTGGTGGAGTGCCACACCCTACTTCCGTAGAAGCTACCGCACACCCCACATACTATTCTGCCTAAAAAATATCCTCCGCTTGTTTTGTAACCTTTGGCATTTTTACGTTTCTTAAGCTCATGCTGAACTAGGTCAAACACCTCTGGAATAATAATTGCAAGGCAGCTATTTTCAACATAATACTGTGGAATTTCTTCATCATTAATTTTCTTTTTCTTAGTGAATATCCACTGTAAAGCTTTTTTGCAACATAGCGTCACCTTTATACTTTTCGTTCTTAAGAATGCTCAGTACTGTGCTTTGTTGCCAAACTTCCTTACCAGCGGGAGTTGGAATTTTATTTGTAGTTAAATGCTTTGCAATTCCTGATGGTGTCTTGCCATTAATGAACAATTTATAAATCATTCTAGCAATTGAGGTTTCCTTTTCCACAATTTTAGGTATTCCATCTTCGCCTTTTTCATAACCAAGGAAATGTCCATATGGTAGGCTTACTTTACCATATGCAAACCTCTTGTGCTGTCTCCATGTAACGTTTTCTGAAATACTACGGCTTATTTCATACACCCATCATAGACTTCTTAATCAAAGCACATATTAGCATTTAGTCTTACTAAACTCATTAGCTCCTGATGCAGTTCTTTTAATCTTATCTTTCAATCTTAGTATTTACTTTATTAATCTTTATAGTATCCATTAAAGTTTAATTATTATTGTCACATGGTTCTGCTAGATTTCAACTAAATGATCAACAATTCTATTAAAAATTCTCACATAATATACGCCACACTTTTTTTATTGTAATTCTGCTTCTTTACTTATTGCTTTTAATGTTAATCCGCTCCGAAAGATTTTTCAAATACCGTAAATCTTTACTTTATGCTGCATTTAAATCATCTAAGTACCCCTTCCAATAGTGAACATCTTACTTCACCATTGGAAAACACCTGTTACCTGATCATCTACTACTTACTAACTCTCACTTAATATTTCCTCTAGCATTGGATCTACCCCCTCTTCTATCAAATTTTTTACTAAGTCCCTGACACCAAATCGATTTGCACCATAAGCTATTTCATGCATTACAATCGCAGCTATTTCCTTGACTGTGAATGTAAACGTGCCTTTAATAACCCTGTACATTAAGTTTGCAATTGGATCATAATCATCCCACTCCTTACAATTATCCTTATAATTTTCTGATACTCCTTGTACAATGTGCAAAGACCTTTCTTCACTAATACCCATAAAGTTTATTAAAGTATCAATAAACTTTGCTCTATCAATAATATTTGAACACAATTTTTCACCATTTAATTCATAAATAAAACTCTCAACATCAATATCTATTATCCCACTGAGTGCTTTTTGTTTTACTAATTCTGTATTCTCTGTATTTTCATGATACTTAATACTTTTTTCAATATTCTTAAGCAATTCATTGGCATCATTATACCTAAATATTGAGTTCGAACTGGTAGCTTTTTCTATTACCCCTCTAAGTATATGCTGATAATTATTAGGATCTTTTGTCATGATAAAATTAATTAACCTTCCCAATGAATACACGTCACTCTTCTTATCTCCATTCTTAAGAAGCATGAATTGTTCTGGAGCACAATAAGAAAACTGACCAACTGCATTCGTATAAACAGTTTGATGAGAGTTTAAAATATTCAAATCCTTCCCTAACCCAAAGTCTGATATTTTTAGCATACCACTAAATAGTAGTACATTATTGGGACTTATATCACGATGTATTATATCTCTTGAATGAACCTGCCCCATTATATATAAAACCTGTCGAATACAAGTTAGCTTGTACTCATGTGTTAAATCATACTTTTCTACATATTCCTGTAATGTTAGTTCCCCTTCTTCCATCGAATATGAACAACTATCTTCAAAATACTCATATACATTAATAATTCCTGCTACGTTACCTAATGATTTGGTAATCTCAAATTCGTTTTTGAATCTACTTCTTATACCTCTATCTGCTAGGAACTCATCTTTAAGCTTTTTTACTATTACCCCTGTAGACTCCCTTTTATATACTTTTGCAAATCCTCCTCCACCTATATACTTTAAATCCTTTTCTTCTTCAACTAAATAATATTTTTCATTTCTTTTCACAACAATATACCCATCTACCTTAAAAATCTCATTCAACTTTTTTAAAACTTCTATGCCTTTTTCTATAGCTTCAACTTCATTTATATTAGAATCCCCCATAATAAATTTATTACCTAAAATTAATGTTAAGAAAGAGTCCATCTTGTTGCTATTATGTAAATTAACTAACTTATCATGTGTGTATACCCATCTTGACGGAAATCCTTGTCCATAGCTATCATTCATACCATAATTACTATTAAAAAAACTTACAAGATTTCCTCCGGATTTATACCCATATAATCCATCTATATCACCATTAAATAGTTCTGCAAAATATCTTATACTGTTATCAGAAATCATTCCCTTTACCCCTTTTTAATCTCTATTTAAAATATTAAAAAATCCCCTACTAGACTGTATTATACTTAGGTCTATCTACTTACTATACTGACCAAATATTATATTAGCTTCACTCATAATATTTTGCCTGTATTGATTTTGGATTTAGTTCCTCATATTCTGTATGAATATCTTAAAGTGCTTTCTGTTCCTAATCTTTCTCATGATCTCTTTTACCAAATAATTCATCTGTCCTCGCCACAGTTGGGTGAAACCAATAAACCTTTTTCTTAGTCCAATCTATCCATACAGTAGTTTTATCATCATTCATATCTACTTTTGGTTCCAAAGCATTTATTTTAAGCTACAGTTTTACTGGCTATATCAAGTATTGATTACCGCCAAGTTGTGAATAGCCATTGTTATTAACCTATCGATTATGCTTAATAATAGCACCTAACAACTTTTTATTACTTGACTTAAAACTTTTTAGTAAAATATATTGATATATGTTTAATAGCACACATATACCTTTATTATAAAAAACTTTTTATCTTTTCTAGTAAAATCGATTTTTTAGAACCATCCAGATATAATTTCTTCCTACTTTATCTATGATAATATCCTTATAATCTTCTAAATAGTACCATAAATCATTATAAATTTTACCATAATTTTCTCCGCATAAATCTCGATATTGAGAATTAACATCAAACTCATTCAATAATCCAACGACGTCTTGATTTGAAAAAGTTACAATCACTACTGGTATTAGACTTTTAATTATATTATTAAACATAAACATATTATATATTTCTGGTTTAACATTGTTTTTTTCAATTTAATAATAATTTAATTATACTCCTGAAAGTTTACAATTTATATATTTTTAGACAAAATAAAACACCAGTCGCAAATGTTGCTGGTGTTTTAAAATAATTATAGATTAATAAAGTTTATGTTATGCTAAATCTTTTATTTCTGCAATAGCTGCATTATCTTTAACTGATTGAATCCCTTTTTTACAACTTTCTTTTGTTGAATACATTTGACTTGTTGCAATAACCTCGCCATTACCAGCCTTTAGTACAAAATAATATTTGTCATTACTACTTTTTGATATTTCAAACTTAGGATTATTCGTTGATGAAGAAAACATCATTATAAAACCTCCCCATAAATTCATAAAAAGTTCTTTATTACATATTCATGATAACATATTCGCTTATAATTATCAATAATTTACAATTAAATATAAATATTTACATCATTTTCGTATTAATAAATTATAATTCAATACTATCTAAAATATCCTTAAGCTTCTTTAATTCCTCTACAGATAAACTAATACCCTTTCCCATTTTCTTATGTTGCGCATCCCATTCTTTATTATCATATTTAGCTTGTTTATCATTACAACTTATTAGGTTTAATTCCTTCTTCCATCATTAAGCTGATTCAATATCGTAACAGCATAAACCTTTTTTTATTTATACCTAACCTACTATTTTCATGGCATTGTCTTTTACACTATTAACAATTTGAGCAATCTCTCTGTTTTTTATATCAAATATTTTACAAATTTATATGGTTTATCAAAGGGCGGTTTTGCTAAATCCATTACATTCTCTACATATCCATTCTGAACTATATAATCAATAACTTTCTTTACAAATACTATCTGGTTTTGATCAAGTGATTGGTCATTAATAAATTTAGAGAATACTTTAATATCAGCTTCGTACTCTAATTTTGCTATTTTCCTTACTAATAATCCAAAAGAAGTATTACCCAATTGTGTCTCATAATCTTCTTTAGTACCAAGTTCTCCCGTAAATATATTTTTCTAATGCTTTATATTCCATAGCACTTAATGGAACATTATTACGTAATTTATGAATAGCTATACTATTTTTATTTTCTTCTACATAGCGATTTACTTTTAGTTATTTCCCATTTCCAAGTCAAAATTTCCCAGACTCAATTCACCGCTGTGGTCGCCCTATCAGATTTTTCTCCAATTCAGTCAATAGTTTTATACTACTCATAGTGGTATTACAAAATAAAAGACCAGTAATAATTCACTAATCCTTTCATTCTCTTACTTTACCTACCACTTGAAGCTGAATTGCTACTAATGATGCTACTTTTCTTTAATACTAAACTGCTCAGTTCGAGCTTCATTTATTTCTGAAACCATATTTTTAAATTTCTCCGCAGCTTCCTCTTTTTCTTTTAGTAATCCATTAATTCGATCATTAAATCTTTCTTGTAATTCTTGCATCTTTAATTGTTGTTGCTCTTTTAATTTTAAAAGTTCTTTATCCATTTGAAAGATTGCTCTTTCCTTTTGCATTTCAATATCTTGTTTAGCTTTTGTTTCTAGCTCATCTATCTTATTCTTGTTAATTTGATTTGATTCATCTACCTGGTTTGTTAATCTTCTTGCTTCCTCATTTTTATTTGATAAATCCAACTTAAATTGTATATTCTCATTTGTTAGTTTATCAAGTTCTGTTTTTAGGACTAAGATTTCATCTTTATATTTAATATATTTTTCATTGGTTTCATTTAGTTTTAATATTTTTTCACCCTGCATGTTATTTAGTGTTTTCAAACTCTTAGTGTTTTCCTGTAATTCCTTGACAATATGTTTATTATCGGATTGCTCTTTTTCAAGTAAAGTAATTTTTTTATTCTCTTCTTTTTTCTCTTCTTTTAATGAAACGATATTTTCGTAAAGCTTTTGAACTTCTTTCTCTTTATCTACTAACTCATTTTTATGAACATTTTTCACCTCTAAGATTTTTATATTGTTTCTTTCTACTATATTTATATATATCTCGGATATCCTATTTGTTATTGTTTGTAATTCATTTATATCCGAGGTCATAGTACTGTCTTCTTCTCTTGCTCTATTTAATTCATAGTATTTAACTACTTGCTCCATAAATTCTTTATTGTTTATACCTTCGCTTTGAGCTAATTCATTAAACTTTTGTTTTACCTCATCACTTATTCTTACGCTTAATATTGCATCCATCTTATTCGTCCTCTCTTAGACCAGTATTTTATATAATTAATTCAATTATTTTTACATTTAAACCCATTTATAGCTGAAACATTACTACTGCCTATTAAATCATCTCCAGGGTCGCTTCAATATTAATAATATCATGTAAAATACTTCTGTTGGTCCATTTATTATCAATTTATTTATAAATTTAGTGACAAATAGTTATTTGTTTTTACAATTGTTTATTTGTATACCTTTGTATACTATTGTTTATGTAGGTTTTATATATGTAAACATAATGTTTACAATACAAGTATACCACAAAATAAGAAAAATCACATATAAAATGAGTGAAAAAGCGAAATTTAAAGCAAAAACAAAACCATTCAATATAACTTTTATTATATTGAATGGTTTTAATTGAAATAAATATCGAAATTTATAGATAGCATAAATAAATTAATACATAAAAATGCAGGATGCATAGGTATTTAATGTTATTGATTAAGGAAAGTTAATTATCAAAAAGAGGAAGCAGCCTTTATCTTGAGTATTGTAAATAATTATTAAATTGAATGTTTAATAATTACATATTATACTAATGTCATATAACTTGAGGATAAGCAATATCATACAAGACCTATATATTTATTTTTGTTATCATTGAAAACAGATAACTGGAAAGGAGGAGCATAAATGCAAAACGAGACCCGAACTGTTTGTTTTGATTTAGACTTAAATATAGAAGCCTATAATTTCAAAGGCATAATGCAGAAATTTCCAAACCATTTTCATGAGTATTATGTTATTGGCTTTATTGAGAGTGGGAAACGATATTTATCCTGCAAAAACAAAGAATATACCGTTAAAACGGGTGATTTAACCCTGTTTAATCCTCATGACAACCATAACTGCAAACAAGTTGATGGTAGAACACTTGACTACCGATGTATCAATATTGAGCCTGATGTAATGAAAAAAGTTGTCCATGAAATAACCGGTAAAGAGTATTTGCCCTATTTTACAGAAACTGTCCTGTTTCGCAGCGATCTACTATCTTCTTTGAGCGAGTTACATCACATGATAATGCATGAGGAAAAAGATTTTAAAAAGGAGGAAATCTTTTTACTTATAATTGAACAATTAATAGCTGAATATGATCATGCAGGTGCAGCTGTTACAACACAACCACCAAACACCGAAATCAAGGCAGTGTGTGATTTTTTAGAAAATAACTACATGAAAAGTATTACGCTAAATGATTTAAGTGATTTAACTGGAATAAGTAAATATTACTTGTTACGCTCTTTTACCAAGCAAAAGGGAATATCACCATATTGTTATCTTGAAACTATAAGAATTGGTAATGCAAAGAAACTTTTAGAACAGCAAATTGCTCCGATAGATGTGGCATTGCAAACAGGTTTTACAGACCAAAGCCATTTTACAAACTTTTTTAAAAAGCTTATTGGACTTACACCTAAGCAATACATGAATATTTTTACAGAAGGATCTAGGAGGAGCGATAATGAATGATACAAAAACTACAACTGGACATTTGTCGGCACTTATCACAATTTTGATCTGGGGAACAACTTTTGTTTCTACTAAAATATTATTGAATGATTTCACGCCAATAGAGATCTTAATTTTTCGATTTATAATTGGATACATATCATTACTGATAGTATACCCGCACCGAATTAAAACTTTAAATGTCAAACAAGAACTATATTTTGTAGCAGCTGGGCTATTTGGAGTAACTTTGTACTTTCTTTTAGAAAACATTGCATTAACCTATACACTTGCGTCCAATGTGGGTGTCATTATTTCTATAGCCCCATTTTTCACTGCAATTTTTGCGCAGCAGTTTTTAGGCTCCGAAAAGCTGACATTACGCTTTTTTATTGGGTTTATAGTGGCTATCTTAGGTATTGTCTTGATTGGATTCAATGAAAATATTGTTTTAAAAATAAATCCTTTAGGCAGTATATTGGCGGCGCTTGCTGCAATTGTATGGGCTGTTTATTCTGTCCTTATGAAAAAAATCAGCGAATTTCACTTCAATACTATCGGCTGTACACGCAAAGTGTTTTTTTATGGATTGTTTTTTATGATTCCATCCATATTCATATTTCATTTCAGGCTGGATTTAAACAGGTTTACTAACTTGTCTAACCTGCTTAATATTTTATATTTAGGGTTTGGTGCTTCAGCACTATGTTTTGTAACTTGGAACTTTTCTGTCAAAGTGCTGGGAGCTATAAAGACAAGTGTATATATTTATATAGTACCTGTAATTGCAGTTGTTTCGTCTGCCATTTTGTTACACGAAAATATTACAGGAATCGCAATACTAGGAATTATACTTACATTAGCAGGGCTTTTTATTTCAGAAGGGAAATCAATTGTAAAATTAAGGTGGAAAATGTTTGATACTACAACAAGATAAGAAATGCATTATAGTAATAGATGAAAAGAAATTCAATAAATTTTTTTTTTATGAACCTTCAGGCTATTTTTATCATAGTATTTAATTATAGTAATTTTATGGAGAGTAACATGGAGTTTTTTAGAACAAATCAGTATTCTAGAGTAAATGCTGTTAAATATGCAAGAACCTATGCATTGTTTCCAAACCAGAGCTTTAGGTACTTCCCGCTTATTAATAATGAGACTAGTGGAGATTGTGCGAACTTTTTATCGCAGTGTCTACTAGCAGGTGGATCACCTATGCTATATAATGTATCACATCCTTGGTGGTATCATAAATCTAATAACATAAGTACTAAGGATGACACATGGTCTATTTCATGGGCGGTGGCGCATTCTCTTTATTGGCTTTTGAAAAATAACTACCAATCTAAGGCTTCAGGAATAAAGGGTTTTGAAGTAAACGATATTAGATTGCTTGAATTAGGTGACTTAATGTTTTTTGAAGATGATAATGGAAAAATTTTTCACTCTGCCATTATCACCTCTTTTAGATATTCACAGCCTTTAATTTCCCAACATTCATTTCAGGCACTAGATATATTTTATAAAAATTCATGGCCGGCTAATCACATACATTTTCTAAAAATAGTCCTATGAAATTATAGTTTTTATACAGTAGGCAGATTAAATTAAATTAAGTAATTTCTCCTTTAACCTTATGACGATTTAGGTAAAAAGCCACTTGTGCCTTATATTTTGTAGAGCAGTTACCTGTTGGAATTAGTGCAAAGGTAATGGAACCAGGTGCTACCCTACAAATTAAAATATATAAATCATTATTGTTTTGTTAAAATAAAATAGAATTTAACTCCCATTTCCGTGTTCGCCACTCCACAACTACCACCATGAAGTAATATTATGTTTTTAACTATTGAAAGCCCTAGCCCAGTACCTCCAAGTTTTCTAGTCCTTGATTTATCTATTTTATAAAAAGTATCCCATATTTTATCCGATTCAGCTTCATCAATTTTACTTCCGCTATTTTCAACTTCTACGCAGATACTATCTTCTCTATCGAGCATTGTCACGGCTATTGTTCCACCATTATTAACATGTCTTATTGCATTAGTCATATAATTCGTTAGGACTTGTTCTATTCTGTTCCAATCGGCAGTTACTTTTATGTTTTGAACTAAATTCACACTAAGTTTAATGTCTTTTTCATTAAGCATGGATGAAAATTTCTTAGCAAGTGGTTTTACTAATTCATCGATATAAAAATCTTCTTGAACCAAATTAAAATTTCCTGACTCTAGTTGAGATAGATTTAGCATATCAGATACTAAGTTGTTCATTTTCCTTGATTCATCCATTATTACATCAATAAAATATTGTTTTTCTTCGCCTTCTAAAATATCATCATTTAATGCTTGAGTATACCCTTCTATAAGGGTTATAGGTGTTTTAAGTTCATGAGAGACCGCTGCCACAAAGTCTTTTCTCATTTCTGTTAATTTCTTTTCTTTTTCAATATCTTTTTCTAACTTTGAATTAGCATCTTTAAGTGATGTTAATGATTCATTTAAATTTTCTGAAAGAAGGTTAAGCGAAGTCGCTAAAGCCCCAATTTCATCATTACTTTTTACCACACATTTTTCTGAAAAGTCAAGTTTTGCCATTTTACCTGCTGTTTTAGTTATTTTTATCAATGGTTTTGCAATCATATTTGAATAAATTAAAGAAAGAAATAAAATTATTACTATGGCTCCTATATAAAAATAATAGTAAAATTCTTTAATAACTTGAACTGCTTCATTTACCGGTTGTAATGAAGTATATACGTATATAAATTCATCTTTTTTTTCATCATAGGAAATACCGGCAACACTGTAGGAAATACTGGTTGCACTTACTTCTAGTTCTAGGTTATTATCAGTAAGGAAAATCGAAGGTTTTTTATCTTTTTTGAATTTAGCAACTCCACCTATAGTTTCTATTTGAGTCGACATTAGCTGATCCATAATTCTTGCTTTTATAGAGTCCTTTCTTGCGTCAACAGTTTTTGTAAGATATTTTAAATTACCTGCTTTATCTCTTATAATTATCTTATAATTATTCTGATCTTCAAAAGTACTAATTAAGCTGGTCTCTTCATCATTTGTTTTAAGTAAACTATATTTATCTTTAAATTTAATGAGGTCATGTGACAAAGTGTCACTTTTCCATTTTATATAAAATTGTCCAAAAAATGCAGATTGAACTATTAAATTAGTAGTTATAAAAACTACAAAAACTATAGAAGTTATAAAGAAAAGTTTTCTTGTAATGCTCTTTTTACTTTTCATTTCTCACCTCGAATTTGTATCCAGTACCTCTTACTGTTGATATAAGGTAAGATTTTTCACCTAACTTTTCTCTTAATCTTTTTATAACTGTATCAACTGTCCTTAGATCTCCAAAATAGTCAATACCCCATAAAGCATCTAATATTTTTTCCCTACTTAATACAATTCTTTTATTAAGTATAAAATAATTTAATAGTTCAAATTCTTTCGGAGATAGGTTGATTTCGACATTGTCTACTGTAACCTCATGGCTTAAATTATCAACTACAAGTCCATCAAAGTTGTCTTCTTCTTTTACAACACTCTCAGTGCTATAAGTTCGCCTTATAATTGCTTTAACTTTAGCTACTAGTAGTTTTGGAACAAAAGGTTTTGTAATATAATGATCAGTGCCTAATTCAAAGCCTAATAATTCATCATCTTCCTCGGATTTAGCAGTAAGCATTATAACTGGAATGTTAGAAGTCTTTCTTATTTCCTTACATACATCCCAGCCATCCATGATTGGCATCATTACATCTAAAATAACCAAATCTACTGTATTTTTATTAAAGACATTTATAGCTTCTCTGCCATTTTCAGCTTGCAGAATATTATATTGTTCCTTCCTTAAGTAAATGGATACAAGATTTCTAATTCTTTCTTCATCATCAACTATTAAAATAGTTTCCATCATATAAAATTCTCCTTAATTACAAATTTAATATAAACAAAATTGGTTGGTATTTACAATACCTACAATAATCATACCTTATTTTCTTTTTAATGCTATTATTTTTAGCCCTAATTATATAATAAAGATATATTATGGCACATGAATGGCGAATATGTTAACAAAACGTGAACTAACTTTACAACTACTAAACTCTGTGTTAATGAACTACTCTATAACTAGTAACTTTTTATAATTCGCTTCTAATCTTAATAAAAAAAACATAATAATAACATAGCTATTTCTTTTATTCATAGTATACTTAACTTGTACAACTTAGTATAATAAAGATATCAGCTTATATGTATTATATATCTATATAGGGAGGTTTTTATATGCTTAATGGAGCTAAAATTAGAGAATTAAGACTTAATAAATCTTTAACAAGCAAAGATATATCAACTTTATCTAAGAATTTGAGTGTACATGTATCACAGACTTATTTAGAAGAACTGGAACGAGGAAGTAAAAAAAATCCATCTTTTAATATAATCGAAACAATAGCAACTATTCTCTGTGTTAATATAGACGAACTTAGAATGATTTAAGTAACTTTAATAGGTGGATTTAACTATAAAAGTTAATCCACCTTAACTTTTAACGACATTTCAGAAGGAAAGTCTCCCACTTCTATAAGTTGGAGTTACATACCCTAACAAAACGAAAATGTCAGTGTGAGTATAAATCTCCTTCTGAAGTCGTTAATATTGCAGCTCCGCAGGAGATGATTTAATTTGTTTCAATACAATCCCACTCTCCAAAAAAGTGCTCTAAATATGTTATCATGAATTTATGTCTTTCTTCTGCCATAGTTTTACCTGATTTAGTATTCATTAAATCTTTTAGTAATAAAAGTTTTTCATAAAAATGATTAACCGTGGTATCCACACTTACCTTATATTGATCAAAATCTTTATATTTTTGTGGTTTAATATTAGGATTGTATAATTCCCTCCTTTTATATCCACCATAAGCAAAGGCTCTTGCAATTCCTATAGCACCGATTGCATCTAATCTATCAGCATCTTGAACTACCTTACCTTCTATTGTTTCTTGTTTAGAATTTGTAGTGCCGCCTTTAAATGACATAGTTCTTATTATCATAGTAATTTTATTAATAGTAACATCATCAACTTCTAAGCTCTCTAACCAGTCTTTCGTAAGTCTGGGTCCTATATCACTGTTGCCATCATTAAATTTCCAATCTGCAATGTCATGTAATAAGGCAGTTAAACCAACAACAAATAAATCGGCCCCTTCTTTTTTAGATATATAGAGTGCCGTTTTGTAAACTCTCAATATATGAAAGAAATCATGCCCTGTTCCTTCCCCTTCTAGTTTGCTTTTTACATATTCCATTGTTTTATTTGTAATTAGTTCCTTATCCATTAAAACGCCTCCTACGTAATATTATTATTCCCAGGTTGTCCATATTTCTGGGACATAACCAACAGTAGCATCTTTCCCATTACGAACTATAGGAGTTTTAAGAAGCTGAGGGTTTTTTAATAAAATTTCTTCTTTAATCTCCTCTCCCCTAATTTGGTTTAAGTTTGATTTTTTATAGTCTTTTGCATTTGTGTTAATTAAATTATTTAAGCCTACAGATCTTTTTACGCTTTGTAGCTCACCTTTACTAAGGCCTTTAATATTTATATCAATAAATTGATACTTTATATTTCTTTCCTTGAAATATCGTTCAGCTTTTTTTGTATCAAAACATTTTTTTGTTCCGAAAAATTGAATATTCATTTATGTAAACTCTCCTTAAGTGTATTAGTATATCTATCATGCTACCATTAATTAAAGCATAGGTCACTATTAATTAGAATTTAGACACTATTAATTAAAATATTAGCACTAATAATTATAAAATTAATAGTGCTAATATTACTGTAGCAACTATTCCACAAGTTACAGGAATAATATTCTTCCTTGCAACCTCAAAAGGTTCAACCTTACATATTCCAGCTGCGGCAACCACGCTCCAAGGAATTATAGTTCCTCCGCCTATCCAAATGGTAATTATTTGACCAAATGCTGCAATCTGTTCTTTGTCTATATTAATTGTGGTTGAAAAGGTATTAGCTAAAGTTCCAACTAACGGAAGGCCAGCGAATCCTGAACCGCTAAGACCAAGAAGAGTGCTTACTGCTGTTTGTATACCTACAACCGAATATTTAGATAAAGGTATCTTACTTGCGGCATACACTCCAATATCACTTAGAATCCCAGTGGCCCCATTACCCAATATATCAACTGCACTACCTGCACTTCCTAGAAAAAAGAAAGCACCGATAATTATAATTGGAGCAAAAATATTTATACCAAAAGTGAAACCATTTTTAACATATTTAGTAACTTCGCCTAATGACGTTTTAAAATTAGTATTAAGTATAGAGCAAATAATCATTATTATTGATGCCGTTCCACCTATTAGGGCTGTTGATTCAGATCCTATGAAGTTAAGTTTTTTTATAAAAACTATATCTAATATAAATGCACAAGGAGTAGCTATTGCCATTACTTTTTTGCCTGTTAAATTGCTTTGTGGTGACTTCTTGGGTTCAATTATAGATTCATTTGCCTTAATGCCTGTAGGTTTGTTTCTTCTCATGAGTATAAATGCTATAGTAATAGTGACTATACTCATTACACCCCAAAATGGCAGACATTTTCTAATTATTCCTAATGCATTAGGCAAGTTTGCAGTTTTCGCAGTTATTGATGGTGCTGCTTGAAGAACAAAATCGCTTGATAAGGCTACACCATTACCGAATAGACATAAAACTACTGCTGCCCATACTGGTGGTAATCCAGATTGTATTGCTGCAGGCACCATTAGCGCTCCTATGAATACTATGGCTGGTGTTGGCCAAATAAACCAGGAAGTCAAAGTTACGGTAATACCTAGAACAAAGAATGATATAGTTTTGTTTATCATTAATTTTCTTATAGGTTTTATAATTAGTTCATCTGCACCCAAATCATTTAATGCACTAGACATTGCATTAACTAGCGCAATAACTACAACTATTTCAATGAATTCTTTTCCTGATACCACTATAGCCTTATATATGATTTGAACAGCACTTAGGATACTTCCTGTAAATATATAACCAATTACTCCAATTCCTAAAATACATGGAAGTATTACATCTTTCTTCATAGAAATTATAATAGTAATTATTAGAATGATAATGATATATGCATAATGTATTACACCTAAATTTACCATGTATTTTTAAACCTCCTATGTCTTATACTTAAACATACTATATAAATTATATTTAGAAGATATATTAAATTCAGTATGTGCAATATTTCACAAAAATAATCAACTTATACTGTTTCATAAAATATGAAAAACAAATAAGATATGCTTAATATATAACATGACTTTATTTAATAATTATGATAAACTTAGGACTATCAAAAAATATTAGGCTATAAAATATATGTTTTGATAAAAAAGACAAGTAAGGAGGCCGAGATGTTAAAGATTTGGGGCAAATTAATAAAGGATAATAGAATTATAAGAGATGAAGTTACAATATCGGAAATAGACGATAGTTACCAAGAAAATCTAAAAATATGTATAACAGATTTATGTTACAAATTTGATGTTTCAACACCTTATTGGCTGAAACCCAATGTCACTGAATATAATAAAAGACGTAAAACAAGTTTTGATGAAAATAATTTTATAGAGGAAATTTATTTTGATAAATTTGTAATAGAAGAATTAAAACCAAGCGAAAAAGAGCAATAGAAACTTAATAATTAAGTTCTATTGCTACCTACTCGCTTTTCTTTTTATTATAAGAATCTACAAATCTTAAATTTAATAATATTTAAAAAGGAATTATTGTATCATCAGGAAAAATTGAGCCATCAAAAATAGTAAATTCTTCGAAGTTATCAGTTTCTTTTAAATTATTAAGATATATTTCAGCTTCGCCTATTACTTTTAACTCCATTAAACTACTAACGCCAAAGCTTAGTACATTATTCAAAAATTTTGGATTATTTATAAATTTGGTAGTCGTTTTAATATTAAGCTCAAACTCATTTAAATTAAGTTCTTTGGTAATATCCAAAAGAACATCTATAGGTTTTTCAAAAAATCCATTTATGCATTTATTTATATTATTTTTAAGATAATAAATTATATAGTTAACTCTTGCAATAAATTTAATACTTGAGAATTCAGATGTTGAAGGTATATATCTCCTGCGTTCTGAGGATGGCACTATTATACCTGGTTCAAATTTTGTACATTTGTAAATGTAAGATGAATTTATCTCTTTAGGTAAATTAAAACTTATAATAGGAAAATTTATATTTTCATTGTATGATGCAAATATTCTTTTTGCTAATATTGTTATTTGTTTACTATCTGGATTTAAATTAGTAATTGCAACTGGTTGAGCGTATGTAAAAGGAAGGTTAACTGAAATAATATCATAGGGTTGACTATTAATTGTATTCATGAGAATCGAACTAATCAAACAATTTGATTTTAAATCTATTATATCAATTCCACCATAATCATCGCAACTTCTATTAGCTATTAGTAGTTTCGTATTGTCATCAGTTATAAAAAGCCCCATAGGTTCAGTCCTTGAGGTAAGAATATACTTATATGATTTATTAGTATGAATATCAATTAATTCTATTCTATTTAGCCCTGAGTTTGATGCATATAAGGTATTTCCTTTTAATATCATTCCATTCATTAAAGACCCTTTTGGAAGAATTAGTTTAGTAATAAGGTTTGAATCAATATCTATTTTTAATATATCAATCTTCGTTGAAATATATGCTGTTTTATCGTCTTTTAAAATTAAAAGGCATCTTGGATTAATACCTACGTTTCCAATTAAATTTATAAGTGTATAAGTATCAGTACTATAAATTCTTAACTCTTTTAATAACGTATCTAATACATAGAGTTTAGTGCCTTCGGTGTTAATCTTTATATCGGTAATTGCTGAAAATCCTCTAATTCGATTTATTATTTTATCTAAATTCATATCATAGATAGTTACTTCGGAGGTGTCTGAAACATATATTTTTTGATTTGTTTTATCTATTAATAAATTACCATTATTAGAAATAAAGTGTTCCTTCGTTTCGCAACTTTTACAATTAACAAAAGAAATTGTATTACTTAAATCACATGCAATTCCAATAGTATTATTATCTTTTATTGCTAATTTATATGGCCTTTTTCCAACTGTTATTTCTTTTAATATTGTATTGCAAAGACCGTCAATTATCGTTAAAGTTCCAGTTTTAATATTTGAAACAAAATAAAAATTTTTTCTTGTAATTGTATCCATTCTAATCACACCCTTTAGCCTTATTAATAGAAAATATGCTTTAACTTCATAAAATATGCACAAACTAAAAAAAGGATTCGGAAAACCCAAATCCAAAATAATACAATTATAAACTAAACCATTTCGTAGTTATTAAATTTTGGTTTTTTAATAATTCTGTATACCCCTTTGGGTTTTATACTGATTTTTAGAATTTCAGCATTAACAATATCAATATAGATTTCTTTAAATTTAATAGATAGACTGCAACCATAAGAAATTTTTATTGGTGTTGATACTAATTCAACATTGCAAGACTTCTTTAAAAGCCTTTGGTACAGAAGTGTTGTAGTATTATGCCCTGGGTAAACAACTAAATACTCAGTTTCTTCTACTTGCATAGTCTTGTACACCCCCCTTGTTGCTAATCAAGTTTATATTAAATAAGATAAGTGGATATTGTATAATATGAAAACATATTACTATTGTGCTAACTAAATTCATCTTACTTATTTAAAGTGAAATATTTTATTTTGAGTTTCTTATATTAATATGATATTTATTTTTCAGACTTTTTTTTAAAAATTCTATCTACAATACCTATGCTTTTTTCAAAATCTAAATCTTGCCTTAATGATTCCTTTTCACTAGTTAATTGTTGCAATTTATTTTTCAATTCGCTTATAACATTAGATTTAGCTATTTTCTGCTTTTTTAATCCCTCATATTCATTAGCAAGTTGCTGTGATTTATTTGTTAATTCATCTAGTAGTACAGTACTAGATATTTTTTCAACTTCCATTACCTTTAACTTTTCCATAGAAGTTTTTTGAATTTCAGCTATTATAGAAAGTTTTTCTTCAGCCTTTTTCTTTGCAGTTGTAAGTCTAAAGAAGTTATCCTCTGATTCCTCTATAACTCTTAGTTTTTGTTGATACTTTATTTGCAAATCTATAAGCTCTTTTTTCAAATCCCCATTTTCTTTTTTTAAAATCAAAATTTCTTCTTGTAAATTATTTTTGGATTTTTCAACAGTAGAATCTAATGTTACTTTTTTATCTGCTTTATTTGTTTTGGGAAGATCACTAGTATGATAATCATTTGTGTAGGTAGGTAACACTAAATTTATTTCAAAAGAATTTGTTCCTAATACATATCTACACTTTATATCATTATTTTTATCGCTTAAAGATAAATATTTGTATATTAAAAACTCATCGGTTGTTTCTGTATAATATTTAAGCGGTTCACTCCATTTGTGGTTATATGAAGACACAAAAATATTTTTACCTTCAGACCATATTGCCCAAAGAATTCCTTTAATTTCAACCAGACAAAAGTTATTTGGTTTATAAGACGTTTCATGTACTTTATAATTTTTCATTTTCCCATCAGGTTCAATTAGTACATGTTCTAACAGATATAAAGGACCTTCTTTAGACAAATTCATTATATTTATATTATCTAAATACAATAATGTATAAAAGTTAACATTACTACCGATAATGCCATATAATCTTTTTGGAATACTCCATTTATTATTTCTGTATTCTATGAAATTTAGTACTGCTTCATCTTTTTCACCTTTAATAAATATCAAAGATAAATTATCATTTTCTAACCTCTGTACTTCATAATGAAAAAAAATATCTTTTTGAAATGGTATGGTATCTATTGTATTAAATATACTATCGTCCTTATTTAAGCATAAATGAATTAAAGAACAGTTTATTTTATCTATGTTACTTTTGGCAATGAAAAATATATTTATTGATTTATGAATTGTAATAATAGTTAATTCTGACATCTCATAGTGTTTATTTCCAAAAGTATAAATAGTTTTTCCAAGCCAATTATTAGCTTCCCATACACAGTACTTAAGTTCTCCGAGTTTGACACTATATATAATGAAAATTTTGTTATCTATGTCTAAGCTTACCACAAAATCTATAACTTCATTGTCAATCTTCTTTTCTTTAGTCCATTTATCTTCATTGTACATAATACTATATACTAGTTCTCTATTATCATTTACATAAAATTTCCATATATGATTTTCATCATCGTATAATAAACATGGACTACATAATATCATATTGCTCATCTCCTTATAGAAATTATATTTTAATACAAAGCAATATATAACCTAATAGTGGATATTAGAAACCATATATAATTGAATTCATAATACATTATTTAATAATTTCAGTAAAAAAGTATATCAATCACAACTAATAACCACCTGCATAATATACCCTAAGGGACACTAATTAAAAGTGTATCACTTGACATAAAAGGAGGAGAATTAATGGCTATTACACATGATGATTTTATTCCAAGACCCGGTATCGTTAATAAACAAGGATACCTTCCTGATCCATCTGAATTAGTTTGCATTGAAATTCCAAAAGTCTTTGACCAGTGTCTAATTAAAAGATGCTTAATTTATGGTTGTGGGCCAGATACAGTTGATACAGATGCGGAGTTAAGAAGTAACTCCCTTAATGATCCAAAAACATTTACAGGATGTAGGGATTTCCAGCTAAAGCTTCTTTCGGTAGAGAAAATTCCATTAAAGAAAAACTCTAGTTATAAAAAGATAATAGTTTGTTTTGTAATTTCATTTTATGCGGATTTTATAGATTGTAAAGGCGAGACAAGCTACGATTTTTATGAAATTAATCGTACAGAAGTCATATCAAAACTATATTGCCCAGATTCAATAGCACAAATATCTACTACTTCTGTGCCTACTGGTAAATCAAGTGATGATGGTTCTGAAATTATAAAACTTGAGTTGGTACCAGAATGTCTAGATGGTTTTTTTTGCAAAAACGATTGTGGTGAAAGTTTTTTAGATATAACCTTAGGATTTCATCTTATTGTAAAATGTGAGCTAATTGTTCAATTATTAATCCCTGCATATGGATATTGCCCTGTTCCTTGTCAATGCGAAGAAGATTGTGAAGAAGATCCTTGTGAAGAATTTGATCGGGCTCCGGTTCCAAAATTTTTCCCGGATCAAAAGCTTAAACCCTTGTTTGATGAGTAAGTGACATTTATATTGTACCCCATAACTACTTTCACTACATTTATTGCAATGAAATACTAACAGCATAAGTTAACCACCATTGCTGTTAGTGCTTGAATAGATAAAAAGGCTCTAAAAAAGGGCCTTTTTTTAATAATCTAATTTAAAATTAACACTTAAAAACTATTTATTTTAATCAAACAATATATTAATCACAACTTATAGGCAACTGCATATTATAAAATAGAGAACACGAATTAGTAGTGTATCACTTAACATAAAAGGAGGATAATATATGTCTATTACTCATAATGACTTTATTGCAAGACCTGGTGTTGTTAACAAACAAGGACACCTTCCTGATCCAGCCGAGTTGGTATGTGTTGAAATTCCAAAAGTATTTGACCAATGTCTAATTAAAAGGTGTTTAGTTTTTGGGTGCGGACCAGATACCGTAGATACAGATGCAGAATTAAGAAGTGACCCTCTTGACAATCCAAGAGTATTTACAGGGTGCAGGGATTTTAATTTAAAGCTAATTTCAGTAGAAAAAATTCCATTAAAGAAAAATCCTAGTTATAAGAAAGTAATAGTTTGCTTTGTAATTTCATTTTATGCAGAGTTTATAAATTGTGATGGAGAAACAAAATGTGAGTTTTATGAAATTAATCGTACAGAAGTTATATCAAAACTATATTGTCCAGATTCAATAGCACAAATATCTGCTACAACAGTTTCAACTGGTAAATCCAGTGATCTTGATTCTGATATTATAAAACTTGAATTAGTAGCAGAATGTTTAGATGGAATCTTTTGCAAAGATGATTGTAATAATAGTGTTTTAGATGTAACAATAGGATTTCATCTTATTGTAAAATGTGAGCTAATTGTTCAACTATTAATTCCTGCATATGGATATTGCCCAGTACCTTGTCAATGCGAAGAGGAGTTTGAAGAAAATCCTTGTGAAAAATTTGATAGAGCACCGGTTCCAAAGTTCTTCCCAGATCAAAAACTTAGGCCTTTGTTTGATGATGAATGTGAAGAAGAGGATGAGTAAGTAATTTCTAAAAAGTTTTAAAATAACTAGAACTTTTACAGTTCAAACTCATACATTATAGTATAAGAATTCTAATATATCCACCCCTATAAACAGTACATTTGGAATTCTTTTTACTAAATATCATGAATTAAAATTTAGGAGGAATTAATATATGAATTCAATGTCAAAAAATAATTGGCAAGATGAAAAAGATTGTGGCTGTAAAAAAGAAAAAGAGAAAAAAGAAAAAGAGGATGAAGTTTTATTAAAGTGCAAAACAGGCTTCCCAGTAACAATTCCATCTACACTTCCTACGCCTACTAGCTTTACGCTTAATACGCTTAATTTAAAAACTGAACATTTTTGTAATCCATGCATTAAGTTTGAATTTGCAAGTAATATAGTTACTATAGGTGCAGAAGTAACCCTTGATTTCCAAATATTTAAACAATGTAGAAAGCAAACTACTGCAACCGCACTTGGACCTGTATGGACTTTTTCTAGACCAGTTGGTACTACTGGATCTGATGCCTTTACTTTCATAGTTTGTGATTGCGATTGTGATAGTGACTCATGTTTCGACGAATGTTGCACGTATACTGTAGTTGTAACAGTTACTGAGGATGGTGCTGCAGGAACTACCGTTATTAACAATCCAACATTTTCAGCTTTAGTAGTAGAAAATGAAGCTAAATGTAATTGCTAATAATACCAATCGAGTAGGAGGCTAATCATTATTTGATTAGCCGACCTCTCACACCACCCTGCATACCGTTCAGTACAAGGCGGTTCTATAAGCACTAACAAGTTCTAAGATAATATTTTGTTATACTGATTAGACCTAGACTTTCTAGGTCTTTATCTTTATATGCAATATTCATAATTGGACTCTTGGATATTCTCCAATAACTTCTTCGTGTATTTGCATATTCCCAAGCCTTTTGTTTTGATAGTCCTCTCTTTTTAAGTTCCTTAAATCTTGTTCTTACCCTTTTCTATTGTTTCCATATACAGAGGCGTATCCTTCTCCTTAACCATTGATCTAGCTCTATTGCTATAGTTTTCATATTAGCTATTCTGAAATAATTTATCCATCCTCTCTATGTTATCTTGGATTTCCAACCCTACATAGCATAGATAGCCTTCATTATGAAGTTTTCTGATTTCTACATATTTCTTTGAGTTCTTCAAAATTTTAAAACCTCCTATAGTTCATCCCTTCCCAAAACCTTTAGAACTGCCTTGGTACTATGGCATCGGCTGACTGCTCATGATAAATCTTATTTCAACCATGTATCGAAATACATCTTAACATGTCCATGAGCTCTCCCCTGGTAAGACCGTAATCTTTCTCTCCATGTATCTGCTACATTTACACAGTATATTCTTGAATAGTTTTGGGCTTCAATTTGTATAGTAATTTTACCCATTATACCATGCCTTATATGTAATTTCTGTTCGTCAGACCAGAGATTTGCATACACCTGCCTTCAGATTCCCCGTCGCCGAGGACACCCTTGGTGTTCAACTATGCGCTTGGCACTATCAACCCGCACTCGGGACTTTCACCCGTTAGATTACGCCCATGCCGGGCACACTACATTAAAAAAGGCCCTATAAAAGGGGCCTTTTTTCATGTATATCTTTTAAAGTTTTAATAAGCTTTCCAATTTCTTCCAAATTGTTAAAATATCCTGGACTTATTCTAACTGTGCCTCTTTGACTTGTACCAATTATATTGTGTATTAGTGATGCACAGTGAAAACCAGTTCTTACTGCTATTCCTTTTTTATTAAGCAAATCCCCTACTTCTGATGCATCTATATTGTCTATATTTAAAGAAACTACCGCTCCCCTGTTTTCATATTCAGTTCCTCCATAAATTTTAATATAAGATAATTTTTTTAATTCTTTTACTAAACATTCTACTAACATAATTTCATGGTTTCTTATATTTTCTATCCCTATTTTTTTAATAAACCTTAAACCTTCATACAATCCTGCTATTCCTGGTGTATTCAAGGTTCCACTTTCAAACTTATCAGGTAAAAAGTCAGGTTGATTCATTGACAGTGAATCACTCCCAGTTCCTCCTTGAATAACCGAATCCAGATTGACACCTTCTTTTATATAAAGTCCTCCCGTTCCCTGTGGGCCATATAATCCTTTATGACCAGGAAAAGCTAATAAATCGATATTGTCTTGTACTACATCTATTGGTATAACTCCTGCACTTTGAGATGCATCAACCATAAATATTATTCCTGATTGTTTTGCAATTTGGCCTATACTTCTTATATCCTGCACAGTTCCTAATACATTGGAAGTATGGTTTATTATTATTGCTTTGGTTTTTCTACGTATCTTCTTTTTTAGGTTATTGATGTTTAAATACCCATTTTCATCAACACCTAAAAGAGTAAATGTTATTCCTTTTTTACTTAGGTAATTTAATGGTCTTAAAACCGAGTTATGTTCAATTACTGTACTAATAACATGATCTCCTGGTTTTAGTATCCCTTTTATGCCTATATTTAAAGCTTCAGTAGCATTACAAGTAAAGACAATGTTTAATAGGTTAGGAATGTTGAAAAGTTCACTTAACTCTTGCCTTGTATCCATAATTTTAGATGAAGCCTCAATTACCATATCATAAGAACCTCTCCCTGGATTTGCAGCATAATTTTTCATGCACTTTAATACTTCGGAATAGACCCCCACTGGTTTAGGAAAACTTGTGGCAGCATTATCAAGATATATCATAAAACCCTCCTATTTTGTTTATAGAATTTTATTGTTTATATAATATAAATATTTTGATATGCTTAAAATTATGCTTATTATAATATTAACTTTTTTCTTTTTAATTTGTCACTAGCCTTTAACCATAGTTTGATATTGTAATTTAAACTAGTAATTTTAATAGAAATACAAAAAAAATAAAACCCCTAAAATAGGAGCTCATTTTCAAATTAATATTAATTAAATTTTGGTATTATCTTATAAACATTTTATGTAACAAAGTTCTTATTAAAAGTAACTTTTTATTTATCGAATAAACCACCAGTTTTTTTAGTGCTTCTTGCTGCTTTGCTTTTTTTACCAATTACTTTAGTAGCTCTTGAAAGTCCACTTTGCTCAGAACTTTTCCTTTTCTTTTCCTCAATAATTTTTTTCATCATTTCAATATTATTACTTGACATAAATTCTTCCTCCTTCGGCAGCAAATCAAGAATGGTAGATACTATAGAATTTATGTTCCAATTTATAATTTCCACATTTTCATTATATATATTCAAACTCAACTTGTTGTGTTCTCTACTAATCAGTTTATCTTAGTTCTTCGATAATTTCAATATAATATTATAAAATAACAAAGAATTTGATCAAAATTACTATTTAATATTATAATATATCTTAATTTACATGATTATAGAACCTAATGAGTAATATTATTTAATTTAATAAGTACATTTTTATATCCTAGTTTTATAATTTCGTTATTATATAAATCTTCATATGTAACTATATCGATGTCAAATTCTAAAACGCTTAAGAAATTATTCCCATAAAGCTTCTTGATAAACATCTCATAATCTTCTTTTATTAAAGTATAATGTTTTTCATCATAATGATAGCCTTTTGTATCATTATATAATTTTTCTATAATTCCATATAATTGATAAATATAACTAATATCTTTCAGATTAAAATCTTTTGCTAAAGCCACAATTGCTTGAGCATAATTAAAATTCATAGGTATAGGATAAATGCTGATCTTATTTGGGTCATCAAATTCTTTTAACATTCTTAAGCTTTGAAATAATGTTGTACATATATCTAATTGAATTATTGTTGCATACTCATTGAGTTTTAAAGCTTTATTTTGCTCCTCGTATTCTCTATTGGCCTTTTCAATTTTACTCTGGGTCTTAATTGATATCGCGGTAGAATTTTTATTTATAAACCAACTGAAAATGCCACCTAAAACGGCACCAATTATTATAGAGATAGAGGATATAATGGGGTTTAAAAGATTATTAGGTATGAATAATAATGATTCTAACATCACAATACCTCCTTTCTAAAAAAATATTTTCTATTATATGGTCTCCATACTAATTTATTTTATTCTATATTAGTTATTAGAAAATATTTATCTAAATGAAAATTATTTTGACAAAACAAGTGTATATGGAGTATTGTTTTATATAAGCTTATGTAAATAAAGATTATATTAAAGAGTACATATATGCTTTTAAGTAATTTTATTAAAGGAGACTACAAGTTCATGATTACGCAAAATGATAACAGAGGACAAACAAGAAGTAACGTACCAGTTGGTACTACAGTAGATGTTGTGTTAAAAAAGGACCAGAGAACAACTAAATTAACTAGAGGTGTAGTTCAAAGAATACTAACAAACTCAGCGGTACATCATAGAGGTATAAAAGTTATGTTAGAGGATGGCCAAGTTGGCAGGGTGCAAGCCATTATTTCAAAGTAGAATTTAATAGTTAAAATCCAATTTATTTTTAATAATAAATTGGATTCTTATTTTGATTAAAAGTTTTCCTTGCATTTTTTCTTAAAATGTTATATACTTAGAAAGTTACCTAGTAACAATGAAATATTTACAAACTATCTAATACGTGCTAACGCATTAGAAATTGGATCATTAAATCACTTAACAAAAGAGAAGACACGAATTTTAAAAACCCACGCTTAAATTCTTACCCTTTTCATTCGAAAATTTCTTAATGAATCCCTTATTAAAATTTTGTTGAATAACGTACTGATAACACTTATAACATATCGCTTGTTATAACATGAATTTAAATCGCATTATATGAGTTACAATTAATATTTTTTGTGTACCCATATACTATTAAGGAGGTGCCTAAATGAGAACAGAATACGTATTTGAAATTACAGAAGATGTAATAAATGAATGTTTGGAATGTCTAGACTAATAATAAAAAAGCAAATCTATCACTACTGCAGCTCTAGTGAAGGTTTCTTTTTTTTATAAATATATATGTATAATTTTGAATTTAAAATGAATACTGAAGATTATTTCTATAGTATATATTATCATAATATTTTCAAATAAAAAATGTTAAAAAAAGAGGAAATTCCTTTTCAGTATAGAATATATATTGTAAGAGACTATTTACTTGAAAAGGAGTGACTAAAATGTTAACGATTTCTTTTATTAGTGGTGAAAATGAAATATTGGATTTAAAACAATCTGAAAGTGATTTATTTAAAAACTGGTTTTATAATTTTGAAAACACCAGGCCTCATGAGGTCAATACTATGGGTAAAAAATATTTGTTTAATAAGAAGGCAATAGCCTATATTGAGATAGAACCTTAGGTTTTAGTACTTTATAATATACAAAGAAGCTGCATTTTTAGAAATGTAGCTTCTTTGTATATTCCACAAATAACATCTTTTTGCTATTTACATAATATAATGCTAGAAATAGCGGGTACAATTATCTCATTATGACATGTTTTATCACCTTTACATACACCGAGCACATTTACCTCGAATTCATTTGCTATAATTATCCATTCATCAGTATCTGGCATAATAAATTTAATCTCATTATTGTTAGCATTATGAATTATAAGTAAATTATCATAATTACCTGCAAAAGTTGAAGTTAATTCATATGCAACGCTGTTACACGGTGAGTCTAGAAATTTCAACGATTTTCTTACATCATTTTCATTGTCTAAAGTCAAAACCTTTTGACTTTTCCTTAAAGCAATAAGTCCCTTAATATATTCATAAGTTTCTGAAAATACAGATTTTCTATTCCAACTTATTTTATTAATCATGTCTCCAGCATTATAACTGTTATGGTTTCCTTGTTTAGTCCTTAATATTTCTGTTCCACCTTGGATAAAAGGAATTCCTTGGGATGTAAGAACTATGGACAATGCTAACCTATTCATTTTTTCTCTTTCAAATGGAGTATTATGAGGATTGCTTTTCTCAAATTTATCATACAAGCATAAGTTATCATGAGCGCTTACATAGTTTATGGATTCTCCAGGATTTTGTGTGAAATTGCATATATCATTGTTATATTTGATTCCACCTACAATACCTTTCTTGATTTCTAACTCAAAACCTTTTCCACCGTTAACAAACCCTAAACTAGCCCCATCACTATCCCCCTTTAATGCATTTCTTAAATCATCATTAAATACAGATACTTGCATGCCCTTTTGACTACCTTTTTTCATCTGCATCTCCTGTGGTAATGAAGATGTCCCTCCTGTCCATGGTTCGCCATAAAGAATAATGTTCGAATTAATACTTTTAACTTGATTTTCAATCTCTTTCATAGTGCCAATATCCTCAAGTGCCATCAAATCAAATCTGAAACCATCTATTTTGTATTCCTGAGCCCAGAACTTAATACTATCAACTATAAATTTTCTAACCATTGGTTTTTCTGATGCAATTTCATTTCCACAACCAGAGCCATTTGTATAGTTGCCATAATCATCTGTTCTATAATAATATTTTGGAACTAAGATATCCATCGGAGAATTTATTTTAGTAAAAGTGTGATTATATACAACATCCATAATTACATTAATACCATTTTCATGCAAGGCTTGGACCATAGTTTTGAATTCTCTAATTCGTACGGTACCATCATGAGCATCCGTAGCATATGAACCTTCAGGAACATTATATAAATATGGATCGTATCCCCAATTATATTCTTCTGTGCTTTCATCTACGCTTGCAAAATCAAAGACAGGTAATAGATGAACATGGGTTATTCCTAAGTCTTTGAGATGGTCGAGTCCTGTAATAACATCTATAGGCGTTTTAGTATTTTTCTCAGTAAAAGCTAAATATTTCCCTTTATTTTTCATTCCTGAATATTCTGATGATGAAAAATCTCTAATATGAATCTCGTATATAATTGATTCAGTTCTATTAATTGCTGCAGGTCGTTTGTGATTTTCCCAGTTATCTGGATTTATAGAAGGAAAATCAATAATCATGCCCTTTTCACCATTAACACTTGCACCTTTAGTATATATATCTGGCGTTTCTCTTTCTATACCATCATTTAATACTAAATAATTATAGTATTTATTTTTGTAATTACCAACAAGTTTAAGTTCCCAAACTCCTTTTTCTACCTTAATCATCTCATGTTTTTTTCCTAAGTAATCATCGAATGATTCATAAACTATTACTGATATTTTATCTATGGTAGGTGCCCATACTTTAAATATTGTATTTTCTTTAGAATAAACAGCACCTAAGTCATTTCCATTATATATGAATTCCTGAGCATCTAATATTTTTGTCATTATCAAATCTCTCTCCTTAAGAATCCACTAAAGTGATTCAATTAATTGTATATATATTCCTTAACATTATATTATTAATTATAATATTAATCAAGATAACATTTATATATATAGGAAATACTTACAAGCCTTTGTCATATAATATAGTGATATCTATTGTAAAGAAGATGATAATATGAATGAGGACAAAAGTTACTATATTCAATTAAACAGTAAAGTTGAAAAAATGCTTAGAACATCAGAATTTTTAGGGTCTGGCCATAATGGAATAGTTTATTTGCTTCCTAACAAAAGAGTAATTAAAATTTTTAAAGATAAGAAAGTTTGTTCGGGAGAATATAATATTTTTGTTAAAACTAGAAAAAGCAAATATTTCCCTAATGTTTATGAGCATGGAGAATACTATATTGTAAGAGATTATGCAGGTGGTCAACGTCTTGACAAATATATAAAAAAACATGGTATTAATGAAGTAATATCGCTTAACATAATTAAACTTATTGAAGAGTTTACTAAACTTAAATTTAACAGACTAGACATTAGGTGTAAGGATTTATACTTAATGGATGATTTTTCGATTAATGTAATTGATCCTAAAAATAATTACTCTAAAAATGTAAATTATCCAAGACATTTAATGAAAGGTCTGAATAACTTAGGAGTAATAGATGAATTTTTATCAGTAGTTAGTGAAAAACGTCCAAAAACTTATAAGTTATGGAATTTTAGATTTAACCAATATTTAGAGAAAAATATTAAGTAGGTATTATAAATTCTTATAATAGAGATTCTAATACCTATAAAAACTGTCATTTCTAATTAATTGTTAGAAAGAACATAAGAGACTGTAATCCATAAAGGTACAGTCTCTTACAATAATATTTTATTGCAGCACATCTAAATCTCTTAAATCATCTAGAAATTCTTGAAAGTTTAGTGCTCTTGAAGAATTTAATATAATTCTTGCACTTCGAATTAACTTTTTATCATCAGTTACAAGGATATATTCTTTATTTTTTTGACAAATGTCAATTAAACTATAATCATTTATTGAAATTTTATCTCCATTAACTAAATATATATTTTTGTCTTGCTGATATTTAATAAAATCACTTGGTACACTATCGTTTATAAAATTAGAAGATGTTTCGTTATTAGTAATTATATGTCCTAACAATTTTAAAAATTTATTTGAGAGTACAAAATCTTCATTAAATTTTACATATTCTTTTACTGATAACTCCCCTGCTATGTCCTTCGAAATTTTAAAATCAACAGATTTTATATTTTCAATAGTATCAAGTAGGGTAGGATATTTATTCCACACCTTTATTACTATATTAGTATCCAATAAATACTCTTTACATATCATAATCTTATCTCCTTTAGAAGTAAATCTATAATAGTTTTTCAATAAAAAGATGCTTGTATTGCTATTTTATTAATATTATATTCATTATTATCTAAATGGTTGACTATTATTTATCTTTTTTTACCTTGATAAATGTATATATTACCATTATAATTTAGATGATATTATATAATTAAACAAACTTATATAATACTAAGATATGTTGAATTAATATTATTAAAGTGAGAATATAAAGAAAGGAGTAGCTGATACGCAGCTAATAGATGAAACTATGGAAATACATGTATTTTTAAAAGGAAGTAAAAAAGCTGTTGTTTATAGTGGCGACAGAATTGATGTTTTAGATTTTGAAATGAACAAAGTAAAATATAAGCAAATCAGATATTTTAGAAAGGGTTTCAGTAAAAGTGAACTTGTAGAACAAGAAAGTATAAACAAAATAGTTACAATAGATTAATAATAAATACCTACATCATTTAATTGAATGTAGGTATTTATTATAACTAACTATTGTCTTTTCTTAAGTTTTGATTTCTTTTTATTAGTACTTTTAGTTCCCTGACTTGGCCTACCTTGGGTTACTGTAGGTTTGCTTTTATCTTTTAGTCTTTTGCTTATAGGTTCATCCTTAGTTTTACTCTTTATGTTATTAATTTTGCCCTTATTTCCACCTTTAAATTCTTTTTGCTTTCCACTCTCATTATTAAATTGTTCTTTATTCTTTTTTCCTCTAGGTTTTACTAGGCACTTAGGGCCATAACCAATAAGGTCTTCTCTCCCAGCTTGTGTTAAAGCTGATAATACTAAATCGTATTTCATAGGGTCCTTATATTGAAGAAGTGCCCTTTGCATAGCCTTTTCATTTTTTGTTTTAGGTATATGAACTTCTTCAAGAGTTATTGGATCGAAACCCGTATAAAACATAGTAGTTGACAGAGTACCAGGTGTTGGATAAAAATCTTGTACTTGTTCTGGTTGATAATTAATATCTCTAAGGTATTCTGCTAGTTCTATTGATGATTCTAATGTGCATCCAGGATGACTAGACATAAAATAAGGAATAACGTATTGTTTTTTACCTATTTTCTCAGTAGACGCATAGAATTTTTCTAAAAATTTATTATAGGTTTTCCCTGCTGGCTTACCCATATATTTTAGAACTTTATGAGCAACATGTTCTGGTGCGACCTTAAGCTGTCCACTAACATGATGTTTTATAAGTTCATTTAAAAAAGTATCATCTTTATCCGCCATAATATAATCATAACGCAGTCCTGAACGTACAAAAACTTTTTTTATATTTGGAAGTTCTCTTAATTTTCTTAGGAGTTTTAAATATTCCATATGATCAACGTCTAAATTTTTACACGGGCTAGGATGTAGACATTGTCTATCCTTGCAAGCACCTACCTTTAACTGTTTATCACATGCTGGCCTTCTAAAATTAGCTGTAGGGCCTCCTACATCATGAATATATCCTTTGAAATCTTTAAGTTTTGTAATTTGAATTGCTTCCTCAATTAGTGAATTCTCACTTCTACTTTGCACAATTCTTCCTTGATGAAAAGTTATGGCGCAAAAGGCGCAACTCCCAAAACATCCTCTCGAACTTACTAAACTAAACTGAACTTCCTCTATAGCAGGTATTCCGCCCATTGCTTCATAACTAGGGTGATAATTTTTCTGATATGGCAAGCCATAAACTATATCTAATTCTTCTCTCGTAAGGGGCATTTCTGGTTTATTTTGTACAAGATACTTATTCGCATGTTTTTGCACAATACCAATTCCGCGAATGGGATCTTGCTCATCATATTGTATTTTAAAGGCCTCTGAATATTTATGTACATCTCTACATACTTCTTTATAAGATGCTATTTCAATGTAGCCTTCTATATTTTCTATATCGTCAGTAACATAACAGGTTCCTAGTACTTGTGTGATATCTTTTATATCTATGCCTTCATTTAACTTTTCAGCAATATTAACGACTTGTTTTTCACCCATGCCATAGATTAATAAATCTGCTCCGCTATCTATAAGCATTGATTTTCTTACCTTATCACTCCAATAATCATAATGTGCAAAGCGCCTTAAACTTGCTTCTATGCCACCAATAATAAGAGGAACATTTTTATAAGCTTCCTTAATTCTATTGCAATAGACTATTGTTGCTCTATCAGGTCTTAGGCCCATTTTTGCACCTGGAGAATATAAGTCTTTTTCTCTTATTTTCTTGCTTACGGTATAATGATTAACCATAGAATCCATATTTCCAGAATTAACCAGAAATCCAAGTCTTGGCTTACCTAATTTTTTGAAGTCATCTATATTTTTCCAATCAGGTTGGGCTATTATTCCTACTTTATAACCTTCATTTTCTAAAACCCTTGATATGATTGCAGTTCCAAAACTATGATGATCTACATATGCATCACCTGTAACTATAATGAAATCTAATTCGGTCCAGCCTCTATCTGCAATATCTTGTTTGCTAATAGGTAAATATTTATTATCTTTAATTAAGTCCACCTTCTTTTGATTTAATCGTAAGTTTTAATATATAATGTGAAATACAATTATAGCATGCTTTATAAATTAATTCTTTAAAAATAATAACTTCTTGTAATTTTAGTAACACCATTTTTATGTGTTTGCGTATAATATAATGACTTCACTTTGTGAAGTTCATATATATAAACTATAATTTAACATTTTATAATAAGGGGGAAATGTATGCATCGTTCAATAAATAACGTAAAAAATGAAAACATAGGATATAGTGAAGAAGCAATAACAAAGACTACTAACAATATTCAGCAAGATTTTAAAATAAATATTCATAATGGAAAAGGTTTTTATGAAACTGGAACTAATAATTCCTTTTGGTCAAGCTTGATTATTACTGCTAAAATATTTCAACCTCAAAATGGAGTTTGGGATATTGTAATTAGAGACAAATCAAAAAGAAATTTAGTGGTTTACGAAAACCATAACGTGGTACATGACAAAGAGATATCATTTAAATATAAAACAGGCTTAAAGGTAAACCTTCTAATTGAAGCTATTTGGACGCAAACTAAAGATACAACTCTATGTGGAGAAATATCTATTAATTACTAGTTCTCATATTTCTAATCCTATTTAGGTTTATTAAATTGTTCTTTCTAAAATTTAATAAACCTAAATAGGAATTAGATTTGTTCATTTACTTTTTCAAGCAATATTAAAAAGTCGTCCTGATTTTTTCTTTCCAAATACATATCTATAAGTGACTGAGTAGACAATTTATTAAGACCTTTATATCCATTATCTAAAATATCAGTTAAAACATTCATAAAATAGTCTTTACTTTTATCTATATTATTTAGCATCTTTGAGGATATATCTTTTATTAATTCTTCTTTTATACTTTCTCGAAGCTTTTCTGTGTATTCTTTCATAAAAATTTGTGCTTCTTCAGGGTACTGAGAAAAATCACCTGACATTATATCTTGAATTTTCATCATAACCACTCCTTAATAAATTATAACATTATTATTTTATATTAATGTTATACATCTCCATGTTTTGCGACCATTGCTGCACCAATTACACCCGCTTTATTACCTAACTGCGCTAAAACAATTTTAGCAATAGGTAAATCCTTATAATACTTATTTGCGATTACTTCTTTTGTGATCAAATCCAAAAGATATTGACCTGCCCCTGCAATTCCACCACCCAATACAATTATTTCTGGATCAATAAAATTAACTATATTAAGGATGCCTATACCTAAATATTTTATTAATCTATTAACAGCTAAGGTGGCTATTTTGTCCCCTTTTTTAGCACAATCAAAGATTATTTTTGCATTTAGATTATCTATATTACCTTCCACATTTTCCATTATTATAGTAGGTTCATTCATTTCCATAATTAGTTTTTTCGTGTATTTTATTATAGCAGTAGACGATGCAAATGTCTCTAGACAGCCGTTTCTTCCACAATTACAATTATAAAAATTTTCACCAATAACTGTATGTCCAAGTTCTGAGCCTACGCCATTAAACCCACTATAGATTTCGCCATTTAAAATAATTCCACCACCAATACCTGTACCTAAAGTTAGCATTAAACCGCTTTTACAATTTTGCATTGAACCACTCTCATATTCAGCAAGTGCAGCCACTGTTGCATCATTATCTATGTAAACCGGTGTATGAAGTGCGTCTTCTAACATCTTTCGCAATGGTACATTTCTCCAACCAAGATTGACACAAAATATTACATTACCATCCTTATCGGCTAGACCTGGAATACCGACCCCTATAGCTGTTATTTCGTTAAGTTGCATATGGTATTCGTCTAGAACCTTTAGAACTAGAGCTATCATATCATCTATTAGTTCTTGTGGTTCTCTTTCTGACCTTGTTTCACATGATTCTTCGTGTACTATTTTTCCATTCTCATCAACAATACCAATAGCAATATTAGTACCTCCTAAATCAATACCTATATACATACACTGCTTCCTTCCATAGCTTCTGCTACCATTTATTTTGGGTAAAAAAATTTTATTTATAATTATGTTTTTAATAAAATCAGATAATTCTATGTACAATTAAATTATATCATATATACGTATTCATGCTTTGTAAATTTAAAAAATTGCCAAATTATTTATACATTTATTTTCTATGGTACTTATAATATGCAATAACTTCTACATGTTCACTTGTTTTATCATCAGTATAACTTAGAATTATTCCATTTTGGCTCATTAGTTCAGAACACTGTAAACTTTCTATAGAGTGTGTAAAAATAACATCATTATCATTTTGAATGATAAATTGGTTATTTAAGATATTTATCACACAGCTCTTCCCTATTATAGATTCACCATATTGATTTGGATCTCTAGTTGTGACATATCTTACTTCAAAATTATTGATTCTTTTAAGTCTTGCTTCATTTTCTTTTTTTGCTTTTGTCTTTTTGCTATTAAAAAACATTTTATCACCCTATCTTTTATATTAATTACATTATACAGTAAATTGTTAAAAAATAGGGTCATTGATAAATCTAATTATTTTATAATATTATTTCGTATAATTTAGGTGACTTTGGGTCATTATAATAACTAATGACAATAAATAAACATATATATGAAAGGTAGTGTTTTTATATGGGATTTTTACGTTGGTTAGGTGGAATAATAGTATTCTTTTGGGTTTTAGGACTTATATTTAAAATAGGTGGTGGTATGATCCATATATTACTTGTAATAGCCGCAATAGTATTTATAGTGGATATGATTTCAGGTAGAAAAAAAGTCTGAAAACCTATTATCCAGATAATTTTTTTAACCAATATGCACATTTTTTGCGAAATTTCTAGTAAAATTAAATTATAGCTAACACAAATAAGTATATTTGCATAAAAGCAAATATACTTATTTGTGTTAATAGATTATTGTTGAAATAAATTATTGTTTTAACGTATAATGTAGATTATAAAAGAATAAAATTGTGAGGTAAAATAATGATAAAACAACAATTTGGTAATGATATAAAATGTAAAGAGCCGCTTGCCCAAAATAACAAGAAATGGTGCCAACTAAAAAAAAATGAACAGATATGTATTTCTAATATATTAAGAAATCAATATATTGATTTTGTATTAGGAAAAGACAGAAAACCAAATAAAAATGAAAAAGAGTTTATTACAGCCTGTGCTTATTTAGAAATACTAGAAAATCAAATTTATATATCTGTACCTGACTTAAGAAAGTATTTTCAAAGTAGAATTCCAAAATATGATATTTCTATAGAAAAGTTCTAATTACATAGTTTAAATCCGAACCTAAAAAGGAGGTGTATATAAATTTATGCACCTCCTTTTTATTAACTACATATGTATATGTGTCTTTGAAAGGTTCCTTTTGATACACTGCACCTATCATCTATGCGAAAGCCAACAGATTTAATTTGTTCTTCCATATCATCAAAAGTAACAATTACCATTTTAGCCGCTATCCTACGCGTACTACTCATAATAGCTAACTGCTGAGCTGTCGTAATTTGAGTAAATATGCCATAGGGAAGATCAACAATAGCTACATCATATTTATTTTGAATATTATTCATATCACCAATAGTTATCACATCCTCATATCCAAAATATCGAAGATTCGTCTTAGCGTTTTTACCAATTAAAGGGTTTATTTCATACCCTTTAATATTAATATGCATTGAAATGGCTTCAATTAGTACTGTTCCAATGCCACAACAGGGATCTACAACACTACAGTTTAGATTATTACCTACGGCTATGTTAACAATTGCTCTACAAACGTTAACCTTTAATGCATTAGAGTAAGAAAAAGGTTTTTTGTTCCGTTGTAACCATTCAGAAGTGTTGCTTTCACATTTACCAAATATCCATGTGTTTGCTATTTTTGTTATACCAAAAATAGTTTCTGGTTTTTTCATTTCACATTCTCCAAGTATGCTAAAGCCTATTTCAAATTCAATTCTACGACTCTCATGAAAACCTACATTTTCATTAGGCGCATTAATATAAGCAACTTTATATTTATTACTAGTTAATTCGTCATTATTAATTTGCTCTATAATTATCTCCATTGTTTCTCCCGTATACATTACTGAAATGCATTTTTTTATAAAAGGACTTCTAGAGGGGTCTATGTGTATATTAGAAAATAGATATTTATCATTAAGAGGTTTATTGAAAAGACATTTAATTTCCATTTTACATAAACTTTCTTCGTCACTGGAATAATTAGTGATGTATAAATACTTTTTTTCATTTTGTAATAGATGAAACATTAAAACACAACCTTTCTATATAGAACATTCTATTTTATATTAGTTACATGCATTTATTGTTTAAATTATATTAATATCTGTTAAAAATTTGTAAATCCGTTTTGTATATTCATCTTTGTTATTCCAGTATGATTGCGCATGACCCGACTTTTGAGCAATATATATATCCTTGTAGCTGTTCGTAGCTGCATACATTTGTTTACACATATAGGTAGGTACATAATCGTCATCTTCTCCGTGAATGAACAAAATCGGAACTTTTACTTTTGGTAGAGTTGTTATAGGTGACACATCTTTAAAATCCCATCCTGTTCGAATTTTGCTGATTTTACTTGCTAATTTTATTAAAGCAAAATTGTTTATATTATAATCCTTCTTCAATCTGCGGCTAAATAAATCTTGCGCATCAGAGTAACCGCAGTCTTCTATGCAGAAATTAATTCTATCGTCGATTGCAATATTTTGAAGAGCTGTGCCAGCACCCATGGATTCTCCATGTAGACCAATTATAATGTTTTTTCCTAATTTATCAAATAACCAATCAGTGCATTTTTTTAAATCAAACTTTTCGTAATAACCAAATGAAGTGTTACATCCCCCACTTAAACCATGATTTCTATGATCATAAATAAAGATAGCAAAGTCTTTTTTTAGAAACATATCCATGTATTTAACAGAAGAATATAAACTACAAGTTATTCCATGACACAGTATAATAACTTTTTTTGAACCATTATTCGGAAAGAAAAATCCGTGAATTTTATAATTATACTCTGAATCTATATATACCTCTTGTTTTTCCAAATTATTGAATTGTTCTATTTCTATTTTTCCTTCTTTTACTTCATTATCATATGTACAAGTATAGCTTCTAACCTCGGGATAGATGACTATACTAGAAAAATGCCAACCTACAATTAAAATGATACTAGTAATAATAATTAATATGACTATAAAAGATATTATAATTAACATGTTATCACCTCTTTTGACTATATTTAAAATGAGAAATCCGTATAAATTTATTGATTATGAAGCAAAAAAGGGCCCTTTTTTTAATACAGGACCCTTAAAAATACGCAAACTAGTGCATTTTTAGATTTTTTTTCTCTTTTTCAAAAAGAACATTATACAAGCAACTACAACTAGAGCTAATATAATATACGTCCTAAAAGTTAATGATGTAAATATATTTTCTGATTCATAATAAATCACAATAGAGCTTAGTGCAGGAACGACTAAATATTCTCCATTAAATTGTTTTATAGTTTTAACTCCTGCTTTATCACCATCTACTACGATATTCCATGTGCCATTATTTGATAATTTTACAGTCTTATCCTCCCTATTTGCATTATATGCAACTACAATGTGCGCCCAACTATCCATGTTTGCATTGTAATTCATTTCATATGCTACAACATTTTCAGGAACTACTAAAAATTTCAAATTTTTCTTAATCATATCCGCAGAGGTCATTCTAAAGGCAGGATGTGCTTTTCTTAATTCAATTAAGCCTTTGAAATAATCAACAGTTTCAATGTTTTTAGATTCCCTTGTCCAATCAATCTTATTTACATTATCACTTGCCTTATAAGAATTTTTAACACCCGCTTTAGTTCTTAAAAATTCTTGACCCGCTTGGAAGAATGGAATACCTTGTGAAGTAAGAATCATAGAATCTGCCATTTTGTGCATTTTTGTTCTTATTTCATAACTGTCCTTAGGATTTGTTAAAAGGAGCTTATCCCATAAGGTATTATTAGCGTGGGATTCAGTATAATTAACAATTTGTACAGGTTCTGTATTACCATAAGTCTCTATAATATTAGAGTAATCTATACCCCCAACTATTCCTTTTTTTATTGCTGTCTCTTTTTGAAGTGCACCATTAACGAACCCTTTTGCTTTTGGGAAAAATACACTTCCACTTAGACCATCTCTTATTTCATCATTGGTTTGTGTTATTTCAGTAAGTTTACTTGCATTTTGTTTATTTGCTTTTAACTCTGGAGAAAGGGTAGTCCCCTTATCTGATCCATCTCCCAAAACAAGAATAGAAGGATTTATACTGCTTAGTTTTTTTCTAATTTCATTCATAGTCTTTAGATCAATAAGACCCATCTGATCGAATTTGAATCCATCTAAATTATATTCTTTTGCCCAATAGATAACTGAATCAACAATGAATTTTCTTGCCATAACATTTTCAGAAGCTATTGTATTTCCATAACCACTTTCATTTGAATTAGTTCTAAAATAGTACCCAGGTACTATTTTATTGAAATTAGAATTAGTACCGCTGTACATGTGGTCATAAGCTACATCCACGTTTACTCTTAATCCATTATCGTGAAGGGCTTGTACTGCTTGTTTTAATTCTTTAACTCGCGTGGTAGGGTTATATGGGTTAGTTGAATAACTTCCTTCAGGTGCATTGTAATTTTTTGGATTGTAACCCCAATTAAATTGTGCTTTATTTGAAGTTTCATTTATAGTAGAGTAATCGAATATGGGCATAAGCTCCACATGGGTTACCCCTAATGCCTTTATATAATCAATTCCTGTCGAGTTACCATCAATTCCCTTTGTGCCCATTTCAGTAAATGCTAAGAATTTGCCTTTATTTTTTATACCACTGTTCGTGTCTATTGAGAAGTCTCTAACATGTAGTTCATATATAATTGCGTCAGTTAAATTCGAAAAGTCAGGTTTTTCATTTGGCTTCCAAATAGTAGGGTCTGTTTTCTTAAGATCTACTACAGCACCCTTATCACCATTTGCGGATACAGAACGTGCATAAGGATCCACAGCCTCATTCCAAACGCCTTTAATGTTAACTTTATAAGTATACAATATACCACTTTGATTTCCATTTAGGTCATAAGACCATGTTCCCTTTTCACTCTTCTTCATTTTGATTTCAGTGCCAGTTTTATCATTCCAATGTTCATAGGTTACTAGCTTTACATCGGTTGCAGTCGGTGCCCAGACTTTAAAGCTCGTTTTGCTAGTAGAATAAGTATTACCCAAATCATTTCCTTCATAAGAAAACATTTTTTCAAAACTAGCACTTTGCATTACATCACCAAATACTATTTCCTTTTCTGGAAAAGCTGTCTTTGAGATTGTAAGGGTTTGATTTAAATTTACATTTTCACTAAGTTCTATATTCGCAACTGTTGTAAAACCACCAATTACCTTTGAGCTTGTTATTTTATTTATTTTTAAAGCTTTTCCATTTGATTTAACTATAAAGCCTTGAGCATCCGCCGCAACAAATGGAAATGATACATTGGTTTCTATGTTTATGGTTTTCAAATCATCTAATTTTGCACTTACAAATTTATTGGGTTTGTTTATAACCTTACCAGGTATGGTAACTTTTAATTTGGTTGCTTCAGCTAAAGAATAGTATATTTTAGGATCTCCACCATTAATCCAAATTTCACCTACACCATTCTTGAACTTTTCAATAAATCTATCATCGTCTGTATCTTTTTTCCACTCATTTGTGTAAATTATAAAACCTACTTTATTAAAGTCTCCATCAAACTCAGTTTCACCAATCTGACCAAATGAATCTTTACTAGTAAAATCAAACTTATTTCCATCTTTTTTGTCAGACCATAACCACATCTTCCATTTTGAATTATTGTCTGCATTTCTAGCATAATGAATAATTATCTTTGTTTTATCACTCTGTGCAAAGGTGTGGATATTTGGCAATATAAAAAGAAATCCTGTCATAACTAAAACAGTAGTAAGAAAAATAATTAAAGTATTTCTTTTGTTATTCCCGTTCCAAAAGTTCATAAATTTCTCCCCTAAAAATAAAATTATGGTCTATATTTTTTTGATTTACTTATAACTTATATAATAATTGCGAATAAATTTAGTATATATTATATTGAAATATTTTACAACAATCAACTAAATGAAATCCTTATTTTGTTAAGTTTTAGCAATATACTAATTAATATCGTATAAAATAAATAGGGCTAATGATTAAAATATTAAGGCACAGATAGCTGACTAAAAGCCTGCAATTTGATACCTTTTTAAAATCAAATAGCCCTCGACGAATTCCATTAATGATAATAATTTATTGTGTATTCTTATCATTTATTTTTAGTCATTATACCACTTCTTGCTATTTAAACATTTTTACCTTAATACATTATATAATTTACGTAAGATATATACAAGTGGTTTGTTATTCTGTGATACATAGCCTACTTTTTTGATGAAATTATAAAAATTAATTTTCTTTTTCAGATAATATTTTCTTAATAATAGCTACTCTAGAGTCACCTAGTATATTAGAAATTTTTATAGGAATAGATCCTTCCTTAGAAAGTTTATCCTCGTTGGCATTGGCTAATATAATTATTTTTTCTTTTAGCTTATTATATTCTATAACATCATCTAAATAAAAATCTACTAAATCTTTTAAACATGTTCCTAATTCTTTTGGGTTTTTATAAATTTTTCTCATATTGTACTCCTCATTGATTTATAATTAGTTTTTATTGAAATAATACCTAAATAAAATCCTAAACTCGACTAAAAGTATATCACAAATTTTTATTATAATCTTACATTAATAATAAAATATTTAGTTTAGATATGAATATGGTTACTTCCATTTAAAGAATATACTCTAAGACAGCTGTCTTATTTACATTAATATAAAAATTACGCTAAAATAAAGTAAATTATTGTATTTCATGACTTAATAATACAGCCTACGTTAAGTTATGTTAAATATATTAATACAATATTGTACTTTGTTAAGTAATATCATATAATTAGGCTTGTACGGTTTAAAATATATCTTAATTTTAAATTTAGTAGTACAAATTTTAATTTAAAACATGTTTTTTATTTATCGAAGGAGGAACAATATATGTTTAATTTTAAACCACAAGACAATTTGTTTTTTGAGCTTTTCTCGAAGGGAGCTGAAATATTTAATAGTTCCGCAAAAGAGCTAAAATTGTTAATGAATGAACTCGATAATCCTAATGAAAGATTAGAGAAACTAGTAAAGCTTGAACATGAAGGCGACATTGTAACACATGAATTAATTGAATATACTAAGAAAATGTTTATAACTCCACTAGACAGAGAAGATATATTTAATATAACAAAAGGAATAGATAATATTACTGATAGTATTGAATCTACAGCCCATTTGTTCTATATGTATAATGTGACCTCGGCTACTCCAGAAGCTATTGAACTCGTTGATAAACTTATGGTTGTCTCATCAGACCTTGTTAAGGTGATTTTAGAATTAAAATCCCTTCGCAAAAGCACTATCTTAGTGGATAAGATCATCGATATAAACACTTTGGAAAACGAAGCTGATTTAATTTACAGAAAAGCGATGAGAAAACTATTCGAAAATCCCGAAGATATTTTGTTCGTAATGAAATGGAAAGATTTATACCATTATCTAGAAGATAGCATTGATGCTTGTGAAACACTTGCAAATGAAATCCGAGGAGTTGGTATGAAATATGCTTAGTTCATCAATAATAGTTGTTGTAATAATATTAGCTCTTATCTTTGATTTTATAAATGGATTTCACGATACAGCTAATTCTATTGCTACATCTATTGGTACTAAAGTACTTACACCTATGCAAGCATTAGGAATGGCTGCAGTACTAAATTTTGTTGGTGCTATGTTACATACAGAAGTTGCAAAAACTATAGGAACGGGAATAATAAACAATGGTATAGCTACTCCTCAAATTGTAGCTATAGCCCTAGTAGGTGCTATTATTTGGAACCTAATAACTTGGTATTATGCTATCCCTAGTTCTTCTTCTCATGCACTTGTTGGTGGACTTTTAGGTGCATCCATAACTACTCATAAACTTGATTTTTCTGTAGTTAATTGGAAAGGGTTTGTTGATAAAATAATAATCCCACTTATATCGTCACCAATAATAGGACTTGTATTTGGATTTTTATTTATGTTTTTGCTTACATGGTTATTCCATAAAGCAACTCATAAAAAAGTTAATGGTGTGTTTAAAAAATTACAAATTTGTTCTGCTGCTTTAATGGCATATAGTCATGGTTCAAATGATGCTCAAAAATCTATGGGTGTTATAACTATGGCACTAATTGCTGGTGGCTTTTTAAATGCAACTAACTTTGCTATACCCTTGTGGGTAAAAATTTCTTGTGCGTTAGCAATGTCACTCGGTACAATGGTAGGTGGTTGGAAAATAATAAAAACCATGGGTGTTAATATGATAAAGCTAGAGCCAATTGATGGATTTGCGGCAGAAACTGCAGCTGCACTTACTATTCAAGCAGCTACTGCATTAGGTGCACCGGTGAGCACAACTCATGTAATAACTAGCGCAATAATGGGTGTAGGGTCTTGTAAAAGGCTTTCTGCCGTTAGATGGAGCCTTGCGAGAACTATACTCGTTGCATGGGTTTTAACTATTCCGTGTAGTGCCCTTATATCGTCAGCAATTGCACTTGTATTTTATAGATAATACAATACATTTTAAGTAAATTGTATATAATAGCATTAAAACTTTAAAAAAATCCCCAATAATTTTATATTGAGGATTTTTTTATTATATAATGTTATTCTGCCATCTCTAAAGCTATTTCTATCATATTTGTGAATGATTGTTGTCTTTCTTTAGAAGTAGTTAACTCATGAGTTACTAAATTGTCTGATACTGTTAATAAACAAGCTGCTTTCTTATTTAATACTTTTGCATTACTAAATAAAGCAAAAGATTCCATTTCTACGCAAGTACAACCGTGCTTTTCATAAATATCCTTATAACTATCAATATTTTTACTATAAAATACATCCGAAGAGTGAATTTTTTCTTTATGGACTATAATTCCTAAATCATCTGCAATTTTTTCTAACTTATTATTAAGTAAAGATGATGCATCGATAGTATCTTTATCATATCCACTTTGAACTTTTGCATACGTTGATTCACTCCAAGCTTGCGTACATAATATTACATCATATAATTTCAAATCAGTAGTGTAAGCACCACAAGAACCAATACGTATAATATTTTCTACCTCATAAAAATCAAATAACTCATATGAGTAGATGCCGATACTTGGCATACCCATGCCACTAGCCATTACAGAAATTTTACGTCCCTTATATGTACCAGTGTATCCGAATATATTTCGCACCGTATTAAATTTAAGAACATTTTCTAAAAAAGTCTCTGCAATAAATTTTGCACGCAATGGATCTCCTGGCATTAATACTGTTTTTGCAATAATTCCTTTTTCTTTTACTTCAATATGTGGTGTAGGTATCATATTGAACCTCCTTATAATTGTTTTTCATTTTTTAAATAATATTTTAGTATTATTTATATTATACCAAAATATAGAATGTTTTGGTATTGTATATTTATTTTTTTATTTCGGTTTTTTTATTAGTTAATATTTTTTTTATTTTGGTTTACATTTTCAGATTAGTTTACATAATTTTAAGTATGTAAACTAAATATTAATATTTTCTTGAGCTGTTTTTTAAATTAGACTCACTATTAAAATATGATACAATTTTAATTTATATCATATTTTTACTATATTATCCCTTTTTAAATATCAAAACATATATATATATGATATAATTACGTGATATTTATATGAATATTGAATAACATATCGTACTTATTAAATAGGTACGATATAACTATAGATTGGAGATATGATATTAATGTGTAACAATGCAAATAACACAAATTATATACCTGGAGTAGTTGCAGTTTTGCCTAAAACGAATATGGATTTATATTTTCTGTTTTGCAATGATAAATTACTAGTGAAATTAGAAAATAATATAGCAAGTATACCAACTATTAATGAATTAGAAAATTTAGAAATGCATAATGTTCAATTCTTGGGTTCTGAAAATGGAATAAATTGTTACTGTGGGGAAATAAGTGAAGACGTTCTTATTCCAAATGTTATGTTTTGTATGAACCTTAAATCTTTAACTCATAAGCTACCAGAAGATATGTTTTGGATTGGAGGTAGGGCTGTTCAAGTAGTAAATTGGAATAATGATCATGTATATTGTGGGAGATGTGGCACATTAACTCAAAAAGTGAACGGAGAAAGGGCTAAAAAATGTCCAAAATGTGGCCTCTCAAATTATCCTAGAATATCGCCAGCCATAATTGTAGCTGTTGTACGTGACGGAAAATTACTTCTTGCTCATAACCTTCAGTTTCCTAAAGATTTATATAGTGTAGTTTCTGGATTTTTAGAGGTTGGAGAAACCTTTGAGGATTGTGTTGTTCGGGAGGTAGAGGAAGAAACAGGAATTACTGTAAAGAACATTAGCTATTTTGGGAATCAACCTTGGCCTTTCCCAAATTCTATAATGATTGGATTCACTGCCGAATATGCAAGTGGAGAAATACAAGTGGATGGAGAAGAAATAGGTCATGCTAATTGGTATAGTCCAAGTGATATGCCTATAACACCAGACAGTATAAGTATAGCTAAAAAATTAATTGATTGGTTTGTAGAAAATTATTAATTAAGCAACGACCCAGGAGATAATTTAATATACAATAACAACGAAAAGAGGTTAATTATGAATAAAAAAGAATTAGCAGATATAAGAAAAGAATTTAAATTAGACAATGGTATGATAAAAATTGAGGAGATTTATAGCGTTTATCTAAAAAAGGATAATGTACAAATTGATTATGAACCTATTATCCATTCAGAGTTTGATTACTTTGATAGAATGGATGTTGATAAAAGAGAACTATTTCTAGGAAATTTTAAGAAAGTTCTTACAGGTGCACTTGATACTAAGATATTTGAATTAGATTTTCAAAATATCGAAGATGAGGATAACACTCAGAAATTTTTAACAAACGCCTTAAAATCAAATACTAAAGATGAAATAGAAAGTAATATTAATATAATCATTAATAAAATTGCAGCTAATTATAAATATGAAACGGATGTTGTTGTGACATTTATAAAAGCTGAGTACTATATAGGGTCAAGTCATAAGAATATGGACGCAGATGAAAGTATCCAAGATTCAATGAAGGCTTTTAATTTTATTTTATCCAGTGTTAATAAAATAGACATTCCAAAGAGAACGCTAAAATTCGATTATACTGATAAAGAATTTAAAGCAAATTCAGTTCTAGATTCAGTTATTAATCTTAATGCTCCACTCGAAGGGTTTATGTTCCCTAGCCTTAGTTGCGGTTATTCAGACTTTAATAAGTGTTTATATTATGCTTCAAAGCCTAAGGAATTAAATTCAGCTTTTATAGAAAATGTTCTTAACTGTGGTTTCAAATTTACTGCTGAAGATGAAAAAAATTGCTTTGGTGATATATTAAAATCTATAATTGGAGATAAAATAAAACCAGAACTTATGCAAGATATCTATGCTAATATACATGAGTTAGCAGAGCAAGCTTACGATGGCGAAACTCCAATCCTTGGAGTTATAGATGTAAAAAATATTCTTAGTAATTGTGGCGCAGAGATCATCTCTGATATAGACACGGCATTTGAAGAGACTTGCGGTAGTAAGTATGATTTTAAGATAAATAATATTGTACCAGAATTTAATTCTAAATCAATTAAAATTACTAGTGAAATCGCAAATATCACTTTAACTCCAAAAGATCTTAACTCGATTAAACAGGTAAGAAACAAGGATGGTAGAAGATGTCTACTTATTGAGATTGAGGATGACATAGTTATAGAAGGATTTAAATTAGAAACTGAAGAATTTTAATAAATTTAACAAATAAAAATAAGTCTTAGATTATAAGACTTATTTTTATTTATATAAGTTATTTAAATTACATATCTCTAGGGTCTATATCATCAATCTTGTTTTTATTACCCCTAATGTACCATGTAGTTTCTTGTTTTTCTACACTATACACTTTTCCTATTATTTTTGCTTTAGACATAACGCCTGAAAGTGAACCTATAAATGAAGGTGTATTCAATTGCACTTTCTTAATCTTTTTCCCAGTATCTATGTCTTTAACAGTCGGCTCATCAGGAATACAATTGTGTATCTCCTTACTAGTTTTTGCTGTTTCCTTACTAATAGCTCCTAGGTCTTCTAGTGTTTTATAAATTATTTCCATCATCTTTTTTCTTTTTTCCATACTTATAATAGGACTTTCAACCTGTATGTATTCTTGTGATTTCTTCATAATAATCGTTCCTTCCTTTAACTAACAGTAATTTAGTAAATATACTCATATCTATTATATCACGATTTAGGGCATTTTTTAAAGAATCAGTAAAATATAAGAAAAGTGTCATGATATTCCCAAAGTATTATTCCATCTCAATTAGATTATTCCAATACTTTTTAGGCATATTTTTCATTTGTAATCTTTCATTATTTCTTTCTTTTATTGAAACACTTTTATGGAATACCTTCCATAAATTTTGATAAAATAACTCTTCCTCTTCATGACTTTCTAATTTCTCGAATTTAAGATCCCTAAGTATCCATTCGTTATTCTCATAAACTATACCAAATTTTCTTTTAACATCATGAATTATCCACTTTTCGTTGGTAAGCCTTTCCTTAAAATGATTAGCAATTAGCTCTGAAATATTATACGTTGGTTCTATTGCTGCATATAGTATGCCATTAAATTCCTGAAATCTAACTAGTCCTAAAAATTTGTGAGCTTCAACCCCAACCTTTCTAGAATATTTTTGTATTTCATTTACGAATTCATTTACCATATAATCATTAACAATACTTCCCATCTTGAATCCTAATTGTATATATTTAAGCAATTTTAATTCTATGCCCTCGGCCTCTGATAAAAAGGATTGATACACATGAATTAATGTATCTGTTGATATTTTATGAGCTATGGCTTTTGATACTTTATTGGATTTAACTAGATCACTTATTATAATATTATCATCAAATAACAAATTGGATGTATACCTATCATCCCTCTCTATGCACTCAGGCATTTTATTATAATAACAATTATATATAACGGATAAGAATCCATCAAATGTACCATCATAAATGTATCTAAGCAAATAAATCACTCCTTAAATTAAATAAGCTTATTTGTTGTGGCTTATCAAAACTTTCATGATCTAATAGATAATTCTTAAGGGTTAATCGCTCCATACTCGTGTCCCCATAAAATTTCCCGCTACACGTTATAAAGAACCTAGCTCTTTTAAGTACTATTCCTAGTTTTTTCAAGCTATTATAGGAAAGATTACAAAGTCTTCTTGCTCTTACAATTCTTAAGGCAGATGTTACTCCTATTCCAGGTACTCTAAGAAGAGTCTCATAAGCAGCGTTATTTACTTCAACTGGAAATTTATCCAAATTGTTTAATGCCCAAAACGCTTTAGGATCTAAATCTATATCAAAGTTAGGATTTACTTTATCTAATAATTCATTTGCTTTAAATCCGTAGTGTCTTAAAAGCCAATCTGCCTGATACATTCTATGTTCTTTGAGCAATGGAGGTGTTGTTTGAATCGCTGGTAGATTTGCATGCTGCATAACTGGCACATAAGCAGAATAATACACTCTCTTAAGCCCAAAAGTGTTATATAACCCTTCTGTAAGGCTAATGACGCTCAAATCGCTCTCATTAGTTGCTCCAACCATTATCTGAGTACTCTGCCCACCTGGTGTAAATTTAGGTACGTTAAAACCTTTCTTTTTATATTCGGTTGACTCTATTATACTATGTTTAATAAGACTCATAGGTTTTAATATATCTGCTTTATTTTTTTGCGGTGCTAGAAGCTTTAAGCTTTTCTCGGAAGGAAGCTCAATATTTACACTCATCCTATCAGCATATAGTCCTGCTTCATAAATAAGTTTTGGATCAGCTCCTGGGATAGCTTTTACGTGAATATAACCATTAAATTTGTGGACCAATCGTAAGTCTTTTATTATTTTCACTAAATTTTCCATAGTGTAATCCGGACTTCTTTCTACACCAGAACTAAGGAATAGTCCTTCAATATAATTTCTTCTATAAAAATTTATAGTTAGATCTACTATTTCTTTAGGCGTAAAGCTTGTCCGCTCTAATTCGTTACTAGAGCGATTAATACAATATTTACAATCATATATACATTTATTACTGTACAAAATTTTAAGTAATGAAATACATCTACCGTCTTGTGACCATGAATGACAAATACCAGAGTTTGCTGCATTCCCTATTCCATCTTTTGTATTCTTTCTATTAGAACCACTTGAAGAACAAGAAGCGTCATACTTTGCTGAATTCGATAATATCTCAAGTTTTTTCATTACGTCCATTATATCACCCCACAAACATTTGTTCTCATTTTATCATGTTTTATTCTAAATTAAAAGAGTTATTTGTTGGAATTTTAACTTTCACACGTATTATAATATTTTTATTAAATACAATCCATCATCCAAAACACTTTGTTCACAACTAAACTTAACACCAGCGTCAATTAATTCAAAGCAGACGTCTCTTGTACTGTTTATATCAAATAAACATTTTCCCTTTTCATCTAATGCTTTTATTGCATCACTATGTATCCCTTCTCTACTCAAACTTTCTTTAAGTTCTCCATTTAACATTTCCAAACCTCCGATTAACTTGTAATTCATATTTAAAAATAAATTAGTATTGTCTTTACCTTATTGTACACTAAATCCATAGCAGATATATAGTAATTATATATGGATAAGTTTTCTTACCTAAAGCATAATATTAAAAGTCTGCAACCATTACGGATACAGACTTTTTATATATTCTAGATTAATTTATAAAATAATACATATTAAGCTACCATTACCCTCATTTATAATTCTTTGTAGCGTCTTTTGAATTTTCACTTGAACATCATCGGGCATTTTAAACAATTTATTTTGAAGCCCCTCTTTAACTAATACTTCTAAGGACTTGCCAAACATATTGCTCTGCCAAATTTGTGATTTATCATTTTCAAATTGATCTAAAATAGATTTATAGAAATCTTCACTTTGCTTTTCAGTACCCATAATAGGTGATATTTCTGTTTGTATATCTGCCTTAATAAAGTGAAGTGATGGCGCTGATGCCTTTAATTTGACTCCGTATCTACCTCCATGTTGAACAATTTCAGGTTCTTCTAATGTCATTTCTGAAAGCTGTGGTGCTACTAATCCATAACCTTTTTCACGAACATCTTTTAATGCATCTGCAATTTTATCATATTCAACTTTTGCTCTTGAGAATTCTCCCATTAATGTTAATAAATCATTTTCACCTTTAATTTCACAATCACAGGTTTCACCGAGTATTTTATAAAACAGTTCATGTTTAGGAATTATTTTAACTCTAGCAGTCCCTTCACCCATATTTACTTCATCAAGGTTTGCTGCTTCTAAAAAATCAACTTCTTTAAAACTGAGTAAAGATTTAGTTATATCGCGAACTTTGAAAATATCCTTGCACATATCTTTCAAAACTTTCATAAAATTTACTTTAACCCAATGTTTAGAACTTAGGTTTTCAATCCATTCTGGCATATCTATGTTAATTTCCTTAACTGGGAATTCTTTAAGAACCCTTTGAAATATATTAGAAATATCCTCTTCATTCATATTTATAACATCCATAACCTGAACTGGAACATCATATTTTTCTTCTAGCTCTCTTCCTAAAGCTAATGTTTCAGGTGCAGCTGCGTTACTAGAATTTAATACCATTATAAAAGGTTTATTGATTGATTTAAGCTCATCAACTACCCTTCCTTCTGCTTCTAAGTATTCATTTCTTTCTATTCCAGTTATAGAACCATCAGTTGTAATTAAAAGTCCAATAGTTGAATGTTCGTTTATTACTTTTTTTGTTCCAATCTCTGCTGCTTCCTCAAATGGAATTTCATGATCATACCAAGGAGTATTAACCATTTTAGGAACTTCCCCTTCAGCATATCCGAGCGCTCCCTTAACAATATAGCCAACACAATCAACCATTCTAACTTTAAATTTAGTACCACCCTCAAACTCAATTTCAACTGCTTCATTTGGCACAAATTTAGGTTCCGTAGTATGAATTGATTTACCTGAACCACTTTGAGGAAGTTCATCTTTTGCTCTTTCTTTTTTATGCGGATTGTCTATGTTTGGAATTACCATAAGCTCCATAAACCTTTTTATAAATGTTGATTTGCCAGTTCTTACAGGACCTACAACACCTACATAAATATCTCCTTGTGTTCTTTCTGCTATATCTTTATATATATCAAAATTATCCAATATATACCTCCCAATACTTATTATTATCAATATAAATATACTTTAGATTTCATCAGATTATTACTATTGATTAAAAAAATATAAAAAAATCCAATTTTTATTAATTTCTTAATAAAAATTGGATTTTTTATAATGATTTTTAGGTTAATTATATTTAGTAACTTGTATAATTAAAATTCACTTTTTTTATTTCTTGACATTAATTCATATACTCCATATTTAGGATCTTTACCTTCGAATAGTACTTTATATAATACGTCTGTTATAGGCATAGAAACTTTTTCTTTTTCTTTAAGTTCATAAAAAGCTCGTATAGCTTTTATACCCTCAACTACCATTCCTATATCATTGCACGCCTTCTCCACTAGAACACCTTTTCCAATTAGAATGCCAGCTTTTCTATTTCGACTATGCACACTAGTACAAGTTACTATAAGATCACCCATACCTGTTAATCCATAAAATGTTTCAATTCTACCGCCAAGCCTAGTTCCTATCCTTATAATTTCATTCATGCCCCTTGTCATAAGGGCTGCCTTAGCATTATCTCCATAGCCTATACCATCAGATATTCCAGCTGCTAATGCAATAATGTTTTTAACTGCTCCACCAATTTCTACTCCTATAATGTCTTCATTAGTATAAACTCTAAATTTATTAGTCATAAAAACATCTTGAACAATCATTGCATATTCCATTTGTTTAGATGTGACTACTACAGTTGTAGGTATATCTAAAGCAACCTCTTCTGCATGGCTGGGCCCTGAAAGTATTACAATTGGATTACTTGGAATTTCTTCCTCTATAACCTCTGAAATTCTTTTTAATGAACCCTCTTCTATTCCTTTTGCAATACTAACAATAATTTGGTTTTGTTTTAAATATGGTGTTATCATCTTACATATATTTCTTATAACATGTGATGGAACTGATAACACAATTATATCTGTATCATTTATAACCTCTTCTATGTCAATAAATGCTGTTATTCCTGAGGGCACCGTAATATTTGGTAAGTATTTAATGTTTTCCCTTTTTATGTTGATATCATTAATAACACTTAGTTTCCTATCCCAGATGTTAACGCTAGTTCCTTTTTTCGCAAGCATTATTGATAATGCAGTACCAAAACTACCTCCACCTAAAAAAGCAACTTTTAACATTTTATTCTTTCCTTTCTCTGAATATAAGTTTTATACCCGTTCCACTAAACTCAAAACTATTTCTCAATTGATTTTCTAAATATCTTTGATAAGAAAAATGTAGTAAATTAGGATTATTTACAAAGAATACAAATGTTGGTGGTTTAGAATCTACTTGAGTAACATAAAATATTTTCAATCTCTTGTTTGCTACTGTTGGAGGTTCATTCATGAGTACAGCTTTATTTATAACCTCATTTAATATACCTGTAGCAATTCTTTTTGAATAATTATCATAACATTCTTTTATTGATGATAATACCTTATGTACTCTTTGACCTGTTTTTGCAGATATAAATAAATATGGTGCATAAGCCATAAAGTTTAAGCCTGCTTGAATTCTTTGTTTAAACTCAAGCATAGTTTTAGTATCCTTTTCTATTAAATCCCATTTGTTTACTATAACTAAAATTGCTTTTTTCATTTCATGAGCATACCCTATAATTTTCTCATCTTGATCACTTAATTCTTCAGTAGCCGTTAGCATAAGTATAACAACATCAGCTCTCTCAACAGCAGCAAGTGACCTGATAACACTATACCTTTCAATACCCTCTTCTACTTTACTTTTTCTTCTTATTCCTGCTGTATCTATAAGAACGAACTTTCCTTCTGCAGTTTCTAGTTTACTATCTATAGCATCTCTTGTAGTACCTGCTATATCAGTTACTATATTTCTTTCTTCTCCAAGCATTCTATTTATGAGGGATGATTTACCAACATTAGGTTTACCTACCACTGCAACTTGAATATATTCTGCATCTTCTGTATTTGAATAAACACTATCAAAATGTACTACTACTTCATCTAACATATCTCCAAGTCCAAGACCTTGAGTTGCTGAAATAGCTACTGGTGTACCTATTCCTAAATTATAGAATTCAAAAGCATTTGCTTCTAGTTCTAGATGATCTATTTTGTTTACTACAAGTACTATTGGCTTTTTACTTTTTCTTAACATTTGTGCAACTTCATAATCTGAACCTGTAAGTCCTTGTTTACCATCTACTATAAAAATTATAACATCTGCTGTTTCTATAGCTATTTGTGCCTGTCTTCTCATTTGAGCTAAAATGATATCTTGACTTTCAACTTCTATACCACCTGTATCAATTATTGTAAAATTATGTCTTAACCAATCTGCATCCGCATACACTCTGTCTCTTGTTACCCCTGGTGTATCTTCAACTATTGATATTCTCTTACCTGCTAATTTATTAAATAATGTAGATTTACCTACATTGGGTCTTCCTACTATTGCTACTATTGGTTTTGCCATTACTTTGCCTCCCGACTATTTTGGTTTATTATATTTATTAAATCTTCTCCTGAATAATCACATATTAAAACTTTTGTATTTAAGCTTTTTTCTAGATCACTTACTGTAATATTATCCAAGAAAATTCGTTGCTCGTTACTTCCTAGTTCATATCCACTTTTGAACATATTACTTGGAAGTATTAAATATTCACCGAGTTTTTCACCTGTCAGTTGCTTAATTATGTCATTTCCTGTTAAAAGACCTGCTACTGTAATAGTTTCGCCAAAAAAAACATTTGCTATCTCTTTTACGTCAATATTTATTTTGTTATTACATGCAGTTATTTTCCCAGCTACCTTTAATATTTCTGCGTAAGCTGAATGACCTGTTATAAATGTAAAACTTCCTTCATTATTAAGATTTAGTTTTACTATATCTTCGTCAATAACGCTTCTAAGTAGTCTTATCATACCAATGCCATCTTCGAGTTGAGAATAACCATCATAGAACTTCTCGCAAGGAACATCGATATTCGCTACAACATAGAATTCATCAGACAATCTAATAAAAGGTGAATCTATTTCTCTAATGTATTTTTCTTGTAATTCTTTAACACTCTCTATTTCCTCTGCTGCAGTCTTTTGGTCATACAATGTTAAATTAAACAGGCCTTCTCTATACTTTGTTACTCCAACTGGTACAACCGCTAGATTTTCAATACTCGGATAAAGCTTATACAAATCTTCGATAGTTTTTATAAGTTCTACACCATTGTTGATGCCAGGGCATGCTACTACTTGACAATTAATTTTAATGCCAGCTTTTGCTAGCCTCTTCAATCTATCATACACATTTCCAGCAAATTTATTGTTTAGCATTATCTTTCTAAGCTCAACATCCGTAGTATGAACTGACACATTAATAGGGCTTATCTTATATCTAATAATTCTATCAATTTCCTCTTCTTTCATATTAGTTAATGTTACAAAATTACCTTGAAAAAACGATAATCTTGAATCATCATCTTTGAAATATAAGGTATCTCTCATTCCACCAGGTAATTGATCAATAAAACAGAATATACATTTATTATGACAGCTCTTTGGCCTATCCAAAATGGCATCAACAAATTGGATTCCCAAATCTTCATCATAGTCTTTTTCAAATTCGATTTCAATAATCTCACCATCTACCTTTTCAATTTCAATGATAAGAAGTTCATCTGTAATTAAAAATTTGTAATCTATAATATCTATTACCTTATTGCCATTTATACTAATTAATCTATCTCCTACTTCAAGCTCAATTTCTTCTGCAATACTCCCTGGAAGTATTTTCGCTATTTGGTTTTTCATTTTAACCTCCTGTTTTACAATAACCTTTTAAATAAAAGGTTTTATGAGGAATTAGAATTACTATATTAAGACTAAATATGTTCTTAATATAATAAGAAATTAGTTATACAATAAATTATAGCATTCCATTAAGTTATATTACATGAATTATATCCCTAAGTCAACGGCATTTGTCTTTAAATGAAGATAAATAACATATTTCGCTTATTTACAGGTTTTTTCGACACTTCAAAGTAAATAATTCAAACTATAATATAATTTAATACAGAATAAAAATACCTCCTAAGAAGGAGGTATTAAAATGCTTCTATGCAATATTTTCTTATGATTTTCTTGCCGTCTTCACTTTTAAAATACTGAAAAAGATCCTTTAAACTCTCTTCTTTTTTCTCCGAATGATACATTTTTATTGGAAATCTTAAAAAATAAAGATTATTTTTTAAATTTGATATAGTAATTTCTACACCACTTAATTTTAAAAACTTACTTTCTTTATTATACCATTGTCCTGGTATAAAACCTATAGAATTTTTATTTTGAGCAATAAAAGTTTTCATTTCTTCCATACTTGATACGTACTGAGTACTTTTGCTCATTTCTTCTTTTATAGGAGTATCTTTTATTTTCAAATTAAATTCTTGCTGAATTGAATTTAATTTTTCCTTAAATGCTACTGGTATTATTGTATTTGATTCACCATTTAGTCCTTTCCAATTTGCTATTCTACCAATATAGATTTTTTTTAATTCCTGAATTGAAATACCATTTACATTATTACTAGGATTAACAATGATTCCTATACCATCATATGCTAACATCTCAGCCTTGATTTTATCACTAATGGGCTGCACATATCCTATCAATACATCAGCCTCAGAATTATATAATTTATTAAAGGCACTTTCCCTATCTTCAGATCTCACAGTTATTGTAGTCTCATTATTTAAATTATAATCATGTACTAAGTCACTTACCATTGGGAAAACTGTATCTTCACAAATTATATTAATATTTTTTGATCCCTTTGATTTGTTTCCAACATCTTTTTTACATCCTATACTTACCATAATCAAAATAATACAACAAAACATAAAAAAATTTTTGAATTTTTTGTTCTTCATAATCACTACTCCACTATAATATTTTAAATATAAGTCTATTCATTTATATTATAGTTTTTGTGATTTCTCTAAAATTTATTCATTTAAATTAACTTTTTCACCTGTAACTAAATAAATTGTCCATTCACATATGTTTGTTGTATGATCAGCAATTCTTTCTAACCATTTACAAATAAATAAAAATTGAGTAGCTTGATTTACAGTCTTTTGATTTTCAAACATTATTCTTAGAAGTTCACCAAACACTTCTTTATATATATCATCTACTTCATCATCTCGTTTGCATACAGCATAGGCCTTTTCAATATCACCTGATACATATGCATCCAAAGAATCTCTTATCATAAGAACCACGATTTCTGCCATTCTAGGTATATCAACAAGTTGTTTTATATACTTTTCATCTTTCAATCTTACTGTAATTTTAGCAACATCAACAGCATAATCAGCCATTCTTTCAAGATCCGTTACTATTTTTGTTGTAGTGAAAATATTTCTTAAATCTATTGCTAAAGGTTGCTGCATAGCAATTAACCTTATTGCTTTATCTTCTATTTCTCTCTCCATAACATCAACGATATCATCATCTTCCATTATTTTTTGAGCTTTCTCAATGTCATGAGTAACTAATGCATCGATACAGTCATAAATTTGTTTTTCTACAATGCTTCCCATTCTAATTAAATCATTATGGAGCTCTTGAAGATTTGCTTCGAATACTTTTCTTGCCATATTATCACCTTCCTCGCTTTATTTTAGCCGAATCTTCCTGTAATATAATCCTCTGTTCTTTTATCTTTAGGTTTATAAAATATTTCTTCCGTTTTCCCGCTTTCAACAATTTCTCCATTCAAGAAAAATGCTGTAAAGTCAGAAATTCTACCAGCTTGTTGCATATTATGTGTAACAATGATAACTGTATACTTTTTCTTAAGGACATCCATTAGTTCTTCAATCTTTAAAGTTGAAATAGGATCTAATGCAGAAGTTGGCTCATCCATAAGAAGAACCTCAGGTTCTACGGCCAAAGTTCTTGCAATACATAGACGCTGCTGTTGTCCACCAGATAATCCAAGTGCACTCTTTTTAAGTCTATCTTTTACTTCGTCCCAAAGCACAGCCCCCTTAAGACTTTTCTCTACAATTTCATCAAGCAATTTCTTATTCTTTATCCCATGTATTTTGGGACCATAAGCAATGTTTTCATATATTGACATAGGAAATGGGTTAGCCTTTTGAAATACCATTCCAACTTTTTTCCTTAAATCTATAACATCATAGTCTTGACCGTATATATTTTCATTTTCATATAATATTTCTCCATCTATTTTAACAGAATCTATTAAATCATTCATTCTATTAATAGTGCGCAAAAATGTTGATTTACCACACCCTGATGGTCCTATAAGTGCAGTAACCGAATTTTTTTCTATATCGATATTTACATTCTTTAACGCTTGCGTATTTCCATAATATAGATTTAAATTCTTTGCTGTAATTATTCCCATATTGTTACCTCCTTATTTACTACCTGCATGAGATTCATATAATTTTTTCCCGATTATTCTTGCAGATACATTGAATATTAGCACTGCTATTATTAAAACGGCAGAGGCTCCATTAGCTATCTTAGTAGCATCTGGTACCATTCCTTCAGAATTAAGTTTCCATATATAAACAGCTAAAGTTTCAGCAGGCCTAAATAAGCTATAAGCTGAATCCTTATTGTTCACTGCAAAATTAGCAAAATCTACAGTTGGTGCACTCATACCTGCAGTATATAGTAACGCTGCTGCCTCTCCAAATATTCTACCGGCGGCGAGTATTACACCAGTTAAAATTTGAGGCATTGCAGATGGTAATACGACGTTTTTAATAGTCTGCCACCTAGTAGCACCTAATCCTAGACTAGCTTCTTTAACACCTTCTGACGCAGTTTTAACAGCATTTTCACAAACTCTAGTAAGTCCTGGTAAATTTATTATAGTTATGGCTAAAGCTCCAGCAAAAAGTGAGTACCCCCATCCCGTCATGTTAACAAAAACTAAAAGTCCAAATAAACCAACGACAATAGATGGTAATGATGCCATAGTTTCAATACACAATCTAATAATATTTAGTATCTTTCCTTTTTTTGCATATTCCGCTAAATATATTCCAGCTCCTACACCTAATGGTACTGTAATTATAAGTGTTACTACAAGTAAACTTAATGAATTATATAATTGAGGTCCAATTCCTCCACCAGCTTCACCAATTTTTGGTTCACCAAATAAAAACTTTAAATTTAATGACTCTCTTCCATTATATATTATATATCCAATGAGACTTACAAGCAAAAGAATTACTAAAGCAGAAACTATATACAAAACTATTGTTGCAATTTTATCCTTAACTTTAGCGTTCATTACTGCTCACCTCTTTTCCCTATTTTTCTAATAATAATTATAAATATAAATGATATTATTAGCAATAGCAATGCTATTGACCACAATGCATCATTCCAAGCTGTACCATTTATTGTATTTGCCATATCCATAGTAAGTATACTTGTTAATGTAGTTGTTGTTCCAAGTAACCCCTTAGGGAAAGTAACTGAGTTTCCTATAACCATTTGCACCGCAAGTGCCTCCCCAAATGCTCTTGAGACTCCAAGTACAATACTTGTAAGTATTCCACTTTTAGCTGCAGGTATAATCACTTTAATTATAGTTTGCCACCTTGTTGCACCAAGACCATAAGATGCTTCTATATAATCTTTTGGTATGGTTCTTATAGCATCAGATGAAATACTTGTTATTGTTGGTAAAATCATTACACTTATAACTAGTACTCCAGCAAGTAAACTAAATCCTATTCCTCCAAAAAAAATTTTAATAAAAGGAACTAATACACTTACACCTATCCAACCATAAACAACAGATGGGATTCCAACAAACAATTCTATGGCAGGTTGGAGAACTTTTTTCCCGAGTTTTGGTGAAATCAAATTCATAAATACAGCGAGTGCTACTCCTATTGGCGCACTTACTAGTACCGCAAGAAAAGATACTATTGTAGAACCAAAGATAAATATTAAAGTTCCAAATTGAGGAATCGAGGATTCTCCGCTACCCTCAGGGTCCCAATTTCCAGAAAATATAAAATGAAATATTGAGTATCCATGTTTAATAAATGTATTTAAGCCTTTACTAGTTAGAAATATTATTATTGAAAAAGTAAGAATTACTATAATCGCACCACAAAATGTTGCAAATCCACGTCCCAAATATTCATTCTTAATTTTTAAAAACATTGCTTTTTTATCATTTTTTTTCATAATATTTTACCTCAAAAATTATTTTAATGAAAAATAAAGGTTGGTTTTATCCAACCTTAATCAGCATTAATCTCTTTTAGCTTTCATATCTGCCATTGGAATGTATCCTAATTTTGTTATCGATGCATGCATTTCAGCACTTGTCATATAAGTTAAATATGCTTTTGTTGCTCCTGTAGGTTCACCCTTAGTATACATATGCTCGTATGACCAAATTTTGTATTTATCTGTGCTTATATTTGCTGCAGTTGCTTCAACACCATCAATTTTTAATATGTTTAAACCTTCTTTGTTTGTTGCATCAGCAAAATATGATAATGCTAAATAACTTATTGCTCCGTCTGTTTGTTTAACCGCTTGTTTAACTGAACCACTTGAATCCTGAGTTAAACCAGTTGCTTCTTCTTTTTTATCTAATCCAAATTCTTTAAATGTTGCTCTAGTACCTGAAGATTTTGGTCTATTTATAATAGTAACTTTGATGTCAGCTCCGCCAACTTCTTTCCAGTTTTTTATTTTTCCTGTAAATATATCTATTAATTGTTTTTTTGTTAATGATTCAACTTTGACTTTTGGATTTGTTACTGCAGCAAATCCTATAACGCATACCTTAGTATCTTTTAATGCAGCTGCATCAATTCCTTCTTTGTCTTTTGCATATATATCTGAATTGCCGATTTCTACACTACCTTCTCCTACTTGCTTAAGTCCAGTACCGCTTCCTCCACCTTGAACATTTATTGTTGCATCTGGATTTTTAAGTTTAAAATTTTTAGCACCGAGTTCTGCTAAAGGTTGAAGAGCAGTTGATCCTGCTGCAGTTATTGAACCCGATATTGCAGTTGATTTAGGAGCAGTTTTGTCTGTTTCAGTTTTACTTGAACATCCAGTAAAAAACCCTGCTGTCATTGCAACTGTTAGTGCAGCAACCATTAATTTCAAATATTTTTTTTTCATTAATATTTCCCCCATTCATTTATACTCATATTTAGCTACTCATTACTCTTATAATAATATACCCATAAAGTTAACTTTATATTATGTTAAAGTTAACTATAGTTTAGCTAATGTTAATTAAACTTTACATTCAATAAAAATAAAGCTACCGCATTATAATGTGGTAGCTTTATTTTTAATCTTGATATGGGATTTCTATTATAAATTTGCTTCCAACTTCTAATTGACTTTCCACGTATATTTTTCCGTTAAATTCTAGTACTATATGCTTAACAATTGCAAGACCTAGACCTGTTCCACCTTTTGATCTAGAGCGAGCCTTATCTACTCTATAGAACCTCTCAAAAAGACGTGAAATCTGATCTTTAGCAATTCCAACCCCAGTGTCTTGTACCCATAAAATAAATCCATCAGTTTTACTCTCAGTTCCTATACAAACACTATTACCTGATTCTGAATAGTTTATACCATTATCTACTAAATTAATTAGCATTTGTTTAAATCTATCAGCATCACCTATCAATATTTTAACATTCTGCTGCTTCACTGATAACTGAATCCCTTTTAAATCTGCTGTATTTTTCATTAAATTGTACACATCTTCTACAATTTTATTAACATTAATTTTTTCCATCTTTACTTCTTCTTGTTGCTCTATATGTGAAAGTGTTAAAATATCTGTAATTAATCTAGTTAATCTATCAGCTTCCTCGTTAATTATATTTAAAAACTTTTCTTTTGTTTCTACATCATCAACGTATTTTAAGGTTTCAGCAAATCCTTTAATAGATGTTAATGGTGTTTTAAGCTCATGAGAAACATTAGCAACAAATTGTGTTCTCATATTCTCTAGTTTTTTTACTTCAGTAATATCTTGGACAACAGCGACAGTGCCAATATGATCATTTGCATTAATAATATCTGCAGTTTTTATCCTAAGTTCTCTTTCTTTTGGCCAAGATATTCTTATTTCTTTGTAATTATCATCACTTTGATGTAATATATTTTCTAATTCAAAATTTCTTATATTGTCTAAAAGATTTTGCCCTATAATATCTTTTGTTATACCAAATATCTTTTTAGCATACGGATTAATTATTATAACTCTATTTTTTCTATCAACAGCAATGACTCCACTATCCATGCTTTGTAGAATTGCTTCTAACCTGTTTTGCTTATCAGTAACTTCATTTAATGTAGACTCTAGTTTATCTGCCATCTCATTAAAGTTTTTGGCTAATTGTCCTATTTCACCATTTGATAATATACTAACCCTCCTATGAAATTCACCCTTACTAATTCTTGAAGTAATAAAAATTAAATCTGTAATAGGCCTTACTATAATATATGACAGTTTTAAAGAAAACCAAATTGACATTATAGCCGAAAAAATTATAGCTAAAATGTAAAGCTTAAAGTATTTACTACCTAGCCCACTTATAATTTTAAGGGGATTAGAACTTCTAATTATAAAACCATCACCAAATTGAGTTGCAAAATACATCATATGCTTCTTAGTCGAAGCACTATATCTAACTGAGAATCCAGTTCCACTACTTCTTGCTTTTATTATTTCTTGTCTAACATTGTGATTATCCATAGTGCTCACATCTACAGTTGAATCATAAAGAACCTTACCCTTTTTATCAATGTATGTAACTCTCAGCTCAGAACTCTTTAAGTTCTGCGTAAAAAACTTTTGATGATCTTTTAAATTATTGCTTTGCAATAAACTAATTATCATATTATTATTTATTTGAAGTTTATCTTTTAAATTTTCTTCATATTCATAATTAAAGATAGATACAATTAATGATGTTACTACTACAAATATAAAAATTACAGTACTTAATAAATATATTAATAATTTCTTTTTCATTATTATTCTCCAAAATTGAATCTGTATCCTATACCACGAATAGTCTGGATGTACACTGGATTTTTATCATCCTCTTCAATCTTTTGCCTCAAATGCCTTATGTGGACGTCTACAGTTCTTGTTTCTCCTACATATTCATAACCCCATATTTTGTCGAGTAAAAAATCTCTGGTCATAACCCTACCTTTATTCTTTATTAAAATTTGTAATAATTCAAACTCCTTTAAAGTCAAATCAATTCTTATTTCACTTTTTAGAACCTCATGTTTACCAAAATCAATGACCAGATTACCAATTTTAAAAGTTTTTTCAACTATCTTCATAGTAGTTCTCCTAAGAATAGCTTTAACCCTCGCTACAAGCTCCCTTACTGAAAATGGTTTTGTAATATAATCATCTGCACCTAGCTCAAGTCCTATTATTTTATCTATTTCTTCCCCTTTTGCTGTTATCATAATTATCGGCATACCTGACATATTTGAATCTTTTCTAATTTCTTTACATACATCTAACCCGTCCATTCCAGGCAACATCAAATCTAATAACATCAATTGTGGTGCTTGTTCTTTAGCAAGCTTTACAGCGTCTATTCCATTGTCAGCACATATAACTTTATACCCATTCTTTTCTAAATTAAATTTGATTAATTCCCTTATATGTTCCTCATCATCCACCACTAATACTTTTTCTTCAGCCATGTTAATCCCTCCATATTTTTATGTGTTTATCGCTTAAATTGCTACATTTTATTCTTAAATGTCTTTAAAATAAACAAACGAGAACATCCGCCCTTGCTTATTTTCGCTATTTCTATACGAATATAATTCATACTTCTTACTACAAGAAGTACATGTACTAGTAATTTTAATATTATCTTTTTTTATACCCTTTGCATTAAGCTGCGCTATAATGCACTTTTCTAAATCCAATTTATTATTATTACTTATTTTAATATTACTATAAATATCTTTACTAGTAAACTCCTCTATCAGTTCCTTGCTAACCTTATAACAACACCCTCCAATATGTGGTCCAATATATGCCCTAATATTTTTTGCTAATGAACCATAAGTTTCTTGCATTCTTTCAATAGTTTTGCTAACTATCAAAGAATTTGTACCTTTCCATCCACTATGTATTGCAGCTATAACCTTTGTACTAGTATCTACCAAAATTACAGGAACACAATCTGCAGTAAAAACACCTATAGCCCTATTTTTTTTATTTGTTATTAAAGCATCTCCATCTTTTATATTACCATCAAAGTCAAAAACTAAGTCACTATGGATTTGATTTAAATATCCAATAGATTCTAGGTTATAATATGTTTTTATTTTTTCTAGATTTGCTAATCCTTCATCAGTGTGGCAGTTAAAGTTAAGTCCACCACTTGCTGTCGAAAACAAAATAACGACATTATCAATTTTAAATTTTATAAATTTATAGTTATTAAAAGTTTCTATTTCCATTGGTTCACCCCCTATATAATTCATATTTTTTAGAAATGAAAAAAAATGCCTATGGGCATTTTTTTTCATTAGACATCAATTTTCTTATCTCTTCCATAAATGTATTAATATCTTTAAATTGTCTGTAAACTGAAGCAAATCTCACATAAGAAACCTCATCTACATTTTTTAATATGCTCATGATAAGTTCTCCTATATAATCAGATTTCACTTCTGTAAGCATTTCATTATTCAACTGCTTTTCTACTTCATCACAAATGCCTTCAATTTGTTTTCTTGAAACTGGTCTTTTTTGACATGCCTTCATAAGTCCATTCAATATCTTTGTTCTATCAAAATATTCTCTATTAAAATCTTTCTTTATTACTAAAATAGGCACATCTTCTACTTTTTCATAAGTAGTATATCGTTTAAAGCACCGCAGGCACTCACGTCGACGTCTAGTTGCAATATTGTCATCTGTTGATCTAGAGTCTACCACTTTACTTTCTTCACAGCTGCAATATGGACACTTCAATGGTCTTCACGCCCTTTTACTAGTATAGTTAACAAATATACTAACATTATACACTTATCTTATAAATTAAAATAGTCTATTATTCGTTTTCCATAATTAGATCACTACCATCTACAAGAATTACATCAACACCAACTTTCTTAACTTTTTCCCATGGTATCTCAATACTATTGTTTTTATTAAACCAAGATGATCTTTGAGTTGGCATTAAAATTGAAATGATTTTATAGTCATCACAATCCACTTTTAAATCTTTAATATATCCCATTTTGGACCCTGAATTTATATCTATAATTTCCATCTGTCTTAAATTGTTAATTGCAAACATTAAGCTTTCCATTTTATTCCCCCCTAGAGTGTTTTAAACCTTTATATTATCTATATTCATTAGACACTAAGAATATATTTATAATTAGAATTTTATTTTATATTTTTAAATAAGGCACATGAAAATAAATAATAAGTCAAAAATAATAGTATACTGACTTGTTATTTATTTTCATATGCCTAATACCAATCCAGAATTACGCTACACCATTTTATTAATTTCCTTTTGCAATCTTTTTATTATTCTTTTTTCAAGCCTTGATATATAAGATTGTGATATTCCAAGTATATCAGCAACTTCTTTTTGTGTCTTTTCTGTTGTTCCATTTAATCCAAATCTTAGTTGCACAATTTCTTTTTCTCGTGAATTTAACCGTTGCATCGCAAGCCAAAGTAATTGCTTGTCTACATCTTCTTCAATAATATTATAAACCACATCATTGTCGGTTCCAATTATATCAGAAAGCAATAATTCATTACCATCCCAATCAACATTTAGAGGTTCATAAAGAGAAATTTCAGTTTTTATTTTACTATTTCTCCTAAGATACATTAGAATTTCATTCTCAATACATCGTGATCCATATGTAGCAAGCTTAATTTTTTTTTCAGGATCAAAGGTATTAACCGCTTTAATAAGCCCTATAGTTCCTACTGAAATCAAATCTTCAATATTCACTCCTGTATTTTCAAACTTCCTTGCTATATAAACTACGAGCCTTAAATTCCTCTCGATTAAGGTGGCTCTTACACTTTTATCCCCGGTATCAAGTCTAACTACCAATTCGTCCTCTTCATCCTTAGTCAAAGGAGGTGGTAACGCATCGTTGCCTCCTATATAAAACAAATTGTTTGAAAATATTTTAAATTTAGCAAATAACTTGTTTAACATTACTTTAAAATTAAACATAATTTCCTCCTTATCCATATTATTATTCAAAACAATTACTAATTTTAACCTTATTAACTGAGTATCCCCCTAGACATAAGCCCATTATAATCATTATCTTTGCTTAATTTATACTCACAAAATGCTACAATTACATCTTTTGTTTCTATATTTTTCTTATTAATATGAATGTTAATATACTCTGGCTTAAATCCAATAAATCTACCACTAGTTCCATTTACTACAGTATAAGGAATGAAGTATGTATTGTTTTTTTCCAGGGAAATTTCGCTTAAAATATTCCGTTCAACAATCAATACCGGTAGATTGGAAGCAGGCTCGCGAAGCTCATTTCCAGTATCTAAAAATGCTTTAATAGTTTTTATATAATTCTTATTTACTATATCTACTGTGTATATAAGTGTAGATATTTTTTTCCTATCTTCTACAAAAATTACGACCCTATATATAACTATATAAATGATCATTACTGAAAGTAGCAGCTTTTCATAAGGAAAATTTATTATAACTACATCAAATGACATATCCTTTTTACTATTCATTTGAATAAAAAAACACATCCCAGCTAAAAGAATTGAGTATAATAAAAAGATTAATGAAGCTTTAATATTAAATAAAAGTCTTTTTTCATGAAATGCAATAACTATCATAACAATTACTATTAATATCTTAAAAGGTAAAAATGTCAGCCACTTAAGACTAGGGTACAATACTGTTATAACATATAAGCTACCTACTAGACTTGAAATGAATAGCCACTTAAGCTTTACTCTTTTTCTTAACGTTTGAACAGTAACGTGTAATATGAATAGATTAACTATAAAATTTACTAATATAAGAACATCTACATATACTACCATCCTCTCTTCCTCCTTTAAGATTATTATATAACTATTAGCATCAGAATTTTGTCATTTTTTACCACATACAACTATTTTTATTCCTTCATAAAGCGTCACTTATTCCCATATTATTGTAAATACATTTATAATTGTTCTAAACGCAAATAAAGTGCCCAAAGGGCACTTTATAATTTAATTTATATTATTATTTTATATTATTATTTATTTTGTCTTCTTAAAAAAGCTGGAATTTCTAAATCAGAATCTTCGTAATCTTTAGTATACGCAACTTCTTCGTTAGGAATAACCGTTTCTTTTACTTTAGGTTTTTGCACAATTTTATTTTGTTTTACTACATTATCACTTTCAAAACCAGTTGCAATAACCGTTATTCTTATTTCATCTTTTAGCTCTTCATCTATAACTGCTCCAAAAATAATATTAGCATCTGGATCAGCCGCCCCTTGCACAATCTCTGCAGCTTCATTAATTTCAAGTAATCCAAGGTCCATTCCACCAGTAATATTTAAAAGTACACCCGTAGCACCAACTATAGATGTTTCAAGTAATGGGCTTGAGATAGCTTGTTTTGCTGCCTCTTGGGCTCTGTTATCGCCAGAAGCTCTACCAACTCCCATATGTGCAAGGCCTTTTGCAAGCATAATTGTCCTTACATCTGCAAAATCCAGATTTACAAGGCCTGGTATTGTAATCAAATCAGATATACCTTGTATACCTTGTCTTAAAACATCATCTGCCATTTTGAAAGAATCCATCAATGTAGTTTTCTTATCAACCATAGTTAATAATCTTTCATTTGGTATTGTTACTAAAGTATCTACTGTTTCTTTAAGGGTTTTTATTCCTACTTCAGCATTAATCATTCTTTTCCTGCCCTCAAACGGAAATGGTTTTGTAACAACTCCTACAGTAAGTATCCCCATAGATTTAGCAATTTCTGCGACCACAGGTGCAGCACCAGTACCAGTACCACCACCCATACCTGCAGTAATAAACACCATATCTGCACCCTTTATTGCTTGGGATATTTCTTCTTTACTTTCTTCTGCTGCTTTCATACCAATTTCTGGATTAGCACCTGCTCCAAGTCCCTTAGTAAGTTTATCACCAATCTGAATTTTTTGAACAGCATGAGAAAGAATTAAAGCTTGCTTATCTGTGTTAATAGCTATAAACTCTACGTTTTTAAGCCCTTCCATAATCATCCTGTTTATAGCATTGTTTCCTCCGCCACCACACCCAATTACTTTAATTTGAGCAAACTCTTGAACATCAACATCAAAATCTAACACAACAATACCTCCTTTTTAGAAAAAATCCGCAAAAAAGCCTTTAACTTTTGCCGCTAATTTATTCTTCCCTTTTGTATTTTGTTTTTTTGACCATTTATTATCGTGCGATTGTTCATCTGACTCTTCAAATGAACTAGTATTAGTTTTAAGATTATTAACAGCCTGAAGCACTATTCCTACTGCTGTAACATATATCGGGCTAGCTGCACCTACATATTCAGGAGATCCTACTCTCACTGATTTTTCAAGTATATCTTTACTTAAATCATTCATGCCTCTAAACAAAGATATACCTCCACCAACTATTACTACTCCTGAAACTTCCTTATAAAACCCACTATTTAACAAATTTCTTTTAATTAAATGTAATAATTCTTCTACCCTAGCACAAATTATATCAATTAATAAATTGTTATCAATCTCCATTAAATTATTATAAGAATCTTTAACTCTAATCTTCTCATCATCAACTTCTGCCCCCTTAATAAGGCTTCCATATTTAAGTTTTAATCTTTCACCTTCACTAAAAGGAACTTTAAGACAAACTGATATATCATTAGTTATGTTATCTCCACCCAATTGAACAATAGATGTATATTTTAATTTTCCACTCTTATAAATTGATATATCAATAGTCTGAGCTCCAACATCAACAAGTGCTATTCCCATATCTTTCTCTTCTTTTCGAAGTACAGCCTCAGATATTGCTGATGGTTGAAGCACTATACCATTTACTTTAATTCCAGCTCTTTTAACACTTTTCAATAAATTACTAACTGCTGTAGATTGCGCCATGACAACTTGTCCCTCAACTTCGAGTCTTATTCCACTCATCCCTCTAGGATCTTTAATATTGTCATATCCATCAACAATATATTGTTCAGGCTCAACACCCACTATTTCTTTATCGGCCGGAACTGAAATAAGTTTAGCTGCTTCAATTACTCTATCCACATCACTTTGTTTGATTTCCCTGTCTTCAGAAGATATTGCAATCATGCCAGTATTCCTCACTAATTCGCAAATTCCTCCAGGCAGTGATATATATCCTTCACTAATTTGCGTATCTGTCATACGTTCCAATTGAATAACACATTGCTTAATAGCTTCAGCTGTACTATCTATGTCTATTACAACTGATTTATTTAAACCACTACATACAACTGATGTAATGCCTATAATCTGAAGTTTTCCATTGCTGTTAATTCTACCAACTGCTCCACATATTTTTGATGACCCTAAATCAATTCCTACAATCTGTTCATTCATTAAGTTTATCCCTCCTCGTAAGAGAAACCTCAAGTGTATATATTCAACAAGAAAATAAAATTTCCTCCTATTTTTATCTTTTTTAATAAAAAATTTATTCTAAATTTAAATACGGTCAAAAGTTTTTACATTTTATTGTATAATTGAATATTTATAACTTTAATTTCAATTTAGTAAACTATATTAACCTAATAATACTTAAAAGATAATTTATTTTCATACACTAAGTATAATATCAATATATAGAAAATGCAATGTTATATTATATGGGAATATTCCCAAGTTAATATTTTCTTATAATTTTATAAAATTAATTATAATTTCAAATTGAAATAGAACAAGCTAAAAGCCATAATTTATCTTTGCTTTTAGCTTATTTAAATTGTTAATTAAAGTGCTAACATTCTTACCATCATTTCATTGTCAACAGAGTAAGTTATTGCATCATCTTTAGATATAACCGATCTTTTATATAAATCTGAAATTGACATATCCATAGTTTTCATACCATATTTCCCGCCGGTTTGAACACAAGACTGTAATTGATGTGTTTTACCCTCACGAATAAGATTTTGAATTGCTGGGGTTGATATCATTACCTCAAGAGCAGCGACCCTTCCTTTTTCAGTTATCTTAGGTATTAATTGCTGTGAAATTATTCCCTGCATCACTGCAGCCAATTGGACCTTAATTTGTTGTTGTTGATATGGAGGAAATACATCCACTATTCTATCTACTGTTTTTGCTGCACCTATAGTGTGTAGTGTAGAGAAAACCAAATGTCCAGTTTCAGCTGCAGTAATAGCTATAGAAATTGTTTCAAGATCTCTCATTTCACCTACTAATATAACATCAGGATCTTCTCTAAGGATTGCTCTTAATGCATTTTGATAATTTTTACTGTCTTTTCCAATTTCTCTTTGATTAATAATTGATTTATTGTGTTTGTGCAGATACTCAATAGGATCCTCAAGTGTAATAATATTACATGCTCTAGTTGAATTAATTTCGTTAACCATAGCCGCGAGTGTTGTACTTTTACCACTTCCTGTAGGCCCAGTCACTAAGACTAAGCCCCTTTGTTTTGTGGTAAGTGCGCGAACAACATCTGGAAGTTCAAGTTGTTTAAGTGTAGGTATCTTTAATGCGACTACTCTAACAGCAATAGTATCGCTTCCTCTTTGCTTATAAACATTAACTCTAAATCTTCCAAGTCCTCCAATAGAGTAAGAAGTATCAATCTCACCATTATTATAATATTCTTCATATGAATCATCCAATATTTCTCTTGCGTATTTTTCAGTATTTGCTGGAGTTAATTTATCTTCACCAACTTGCATTAGATGTCCATTAACTCTAATAACCGGTACTGATCCAACTGTTAGATGTAAATCTGATGCATTTTGTTCTATTGTCCATTTTAATAACTCGCTAAGAGATTTCATCTTTTGTCCTCCTGTTTTTTAGTGAAGTTCATAATATTAATCTTGTATAGTTAATTTTAATTTTCAAATTACACTATTCAAGATTTTTATTTTACTTACAATTGTACATTCTATAATTATACCATAGTTGCTCTAGTTTCCTAGAACTATTTACCAATTTTTTTCGTACTATTTAATTCTTTATTAAGCTTCTTCAATGCTCTTTTCTCAATTCTTGATACATATGATCTCGAAATTCCAAGTATCAATGCAATTTCTCTTTGAGTTCTAGGGTTACCATCAAGTAATCCATAACGCATTTGAATTATTGTCTTCTCTCTATCCATTAAAGCTACGTTTATCTTATTATACAACTTTTTAATTTGTATCTTACTTTCTACTATATCAATTATAGAATCTTCATCACTACTAAGTACATCCATAAGTGATATCTCATTTCCCTCTTTATCTGTGCCAATAGGGTCTTGCAGATACACTTCACCCTTTGTTTTCTTATTATTTCGAATAAGCATAAGTATTTCGTTTTCTATGCACCTTGCAGCATAGGTAGCAAGCCTTGTTCCCTTATTTGTATCAAAAGAATCAATGGCTTTAATAAGTCCTACAGTTCCAATAGATATGAGGTCATCTACATCTTTTCCAGGATAGGAATATTTTTTTACTATGTGTGCTACTAGTCTTAAATTTCGTTCAACAAGTATTCCCTTAGCTAGTAAATCGCCTTCCCCAAGCTTTATTAAATAAAATTTTTCTTCTTCTTCACTTAATGGTTGAGGGAATGAACTACTACCAGTTATATAAGCTGTCAAAAATGTAACATTTCCAATCATATCTAATAAACAATTCATGAAAAACACAGCTGTTCCTCCTAATAGAGCTTATTAATATAATATGAATTGTTTTATTAAAAGTGCCTGTACTTAGAAATTTTTTTAATCTTTATATAAATTTATTACTGCATATTTTTAAGCGCATTAACTACTTTTTTAAATATTGGAGCAGCTGTACCTCCACCTTCTTCATCTGCAATACCTAGTCTATTCATCTTAATATCATTCACATATACAACCATAGAATAATTTTTTTCATTTAAAGTGAAAAACCCTACAAACCAGCCATCAGATTTGTTTCCTTTCTCATATGTAGTAGTACCTGTTTTCCCGCCTATATCCATACCTTTAATGTAAGCCGCATCACCGGTTCCTTTATTCACAACATCAATCATATGAAGTTTAACCGTTTCTGCCGTTTCTTTTTTTAATACGGTAGTGGTTATAAGTTTAATTTTCTCTAAAACTTCTTTCTTGTCATTTACATATGCATCTATTATACTTGGCTTAACATATACTCCATTATTTATAATAGTATTGGGAATGCTAAGTGCTTCTAATGGGGTTATTGTAACATTTTGACCAATGGCTGTCTGGCTCGTTTGGGCATATGTAGGATTTGATATATCCTCCTGAAAGTTACCAGTATCCTCTTGCTGAAAATTTAATACTTTACTTAACATGCCTTGTTTTCGGGCATAATTATATATATTTTGAACGCCAACCTTCCAACCTATCTGAGCGAATATGTTATTTGAAGATTTGACTAAAGCCTCTGCTACAGTAAATGTATTTCCTTTAAAGTTCTCTTGGGTGAATAATTTAGGATTTATTGTAAAATGCTCGCTATTATCTATTTTATTCATATCTATACCAGCTTCATCAACAATAACCTTAAAAATTGATCCTGGCAAAGCACCATTAGTACTCGGATATCCTAGATTTATATTATATGCATTATCATCTTTTTGTGCCATAGCCCTTATTTTTCCACTACTACTCTCCATTAGTACAACACCAATTTTATTATATTTTTCATTGTGAAGAATATACTCAACTTTATCTTGAATTTGTTTATCTATTGTAAGCCTTACATTTATGTTGTTTTTAGGCGTAACAGTTGTAGCTGCTCCCATTTCACCATTAACTCCTTTAGCAAATCTAGTTTTTGTGTATTCATTCCTTTTAGTTTTATTATATATTTGCATTTCCAGCGAATCAGCGCTCTTAGATACAGTATTACTAACTTCCTTTTTAGATACTGGGTTAACACTCATTTTATTATAAGTTGTACTTGTCAATATATTTTCTGTCCTCCAATACCCATCCTTTACAACATCAGTAGAACAATAAGTATAAAACCCTTTTACCTTTTTAATATCTTTAAGCTTTTCATATGTAACTTTATCAATTTCATATCTTAATTTTTCTCCATTACCGGTTCCTTTAATTTTTTCTAAATCATATGTTTTATTGTAATTTCTAAGTGTAATTGTTAATGTTTCTAAGTCATATTTACTGGTGAATTCATTAAATCTAGTATAATCCACCGGATCTATAATCGCATAATATTTTTCTTTATAAGTTAAAAGGTCATCTCCATTACAATCAAATAACTTATATAAAGCACCATATTTTTCATCAATAGTATACTGTGCATCAGCCATTGTTTTTAATGGCTTTGAGTTAAAATACATGTAATTTGAAACTCGATAAATTAAAAAACAAAATAATAGCGTAAATAAAACCATCACTAGCCAAGTTCTTTTTCTAATTTCATTATTTTGATTCGAGTAACCAAAAATGTTGTTTCTACTAGACATAAAAACACCTCCCCTAGACTAATTCTAGCCTAAAATGAGATGTTTTATACTGCTCATGTATTATTTTTATCGCCTTTGTAGTATCTGACTTATATTTGCATTAATTATATCAATAGCTACCTTGTTATGTCCACCTTCTGGTATTATAATATCTGCGTATCTTTTAGTAGGTTCTATAAATTGCTCATGCATCGGTTTAACTACGTTTAGATATTGCTTTATAACAGACTCCATTGTTCTTCCTCTTTCTTTAATATCCCTTGTAAGTCTTCTTATAAATCTTACATCTGCATCAGTATCTACATATATTTTAATATCTAACATATCACGAAGAATTTTATTATCCAATATAAGTATTCCTTCAAATATAATTATATCCTTAGGTTTTACAGAAATTGTTTCTTTTGTTCTGTTAAATATTTTAAAATCATATATAGGTTTTTGAATAGCTTTACCTTTTAAAAGAAGATTAAAATGTTCCACTAAAAGCTGCGAATCAAATGCATCAGGATGATCATAGTTTGTTTTAATTCTATCTTCAAGAGAAAGTTCACTTTGATCTTTATAATAAGAATCTTGCTCAATCATAGCAATACATGACTCATCAAAATGTTTATATATTTCTCTAGCAATAGTGCTCTTTCCAGAACCTGTCCCGCCAGTTATACCGATTAGTATAGGATGATTCATCACTTTTTCTCCTTAGCCTTAATAAGGATATCATTTTCGCAAAGTTTTTCCTTAACAATTACAGTAAAGATCATCTGAGCACTTGGGGCAGATGGTATACTTTCTCCCTTAGAGTTTTTCATATCATCTAATGTAATTAAAATGTTGTCGCCTTTTGGTCTTAGTACTTCAACAATATCGCCAAGATACGTTTTATTTTTTTGTTCAATTGTTGCAATATTACTTTTTTCATCATATTTTCTTACTACTCCAACTATATCATAATTTCTAATATATGACGAAGATTCATATATCTGATTGTTAGGATCCCCAAAATAAAATCCAGTATAGAATTGTCTGTGACTAGGTTTTAATAGATTATCCAACCATTTTTGTTGAAATTTATAATTTGCTCCATCTGTTACATACGCATCCAAGGCTTCCCTATAGGATTTACATACAGAAGCGACGTAATATGAGCTTTTCATTCTTCCTTCTATTTTAAAGGACATTACACCTGATTCCATAAGTTCTGGTATGTGTTCTATCATACATAAGTCCTTTGAATTCATTATATAAGAGCCTTTATCATCTTCAATTATTGGAAAATATTCTCCATCCCTTTTTTCTTCCATTAAAAAATATTTATATCTGCATGGCTGAGCACATTGCCCACGATTTGCATCGCGACCAGTCATGTAATTTGACATAAGACATCTTCCTGAATATGACATACACATAGAGCCATGAACAAAGGCTTCAAGTTCACAAGTATCAGGTAATTTTGCTCTAATTTCTTTAATTTCTTTTAACGATAATTCTCTTGCAAGAACAATTCTTTTAACCCCTTGTTTATGCCAAAAAATAGCAGACTTATAATTTACATTATTAGCTTGAGTGCTTAAATGTATTTCTAAATTTGGTACTACTTCCCTCGCTGTCATAATAATTCCTGGGTCAGATACAATAATAGCATCTGCGCCTATCTCATATACTTCTTTTAAATAATCTTCTAGACCATTTAAGTCATCATTATGAGGAAAAACATTTAAAGTAACATAGACCTTTTTACCCCTTAAGTGTGCAAATTCTATTCCTTCTTTTAAATCTTCATTACTAAAATTATCGGCAAACGCCCTTAAATTTAATTTACTTCCGCCTAAATAAACCGCGTCTGCGCCAAAATTTATAGCTGCTTTCAATTTTTCTAAATTACCTGCTGGTGCAAGTATTTCTGGTTTCATAAGTTTTATTCCCCCCTATCTGCTACCTATATTCTTTCTTACCGTAACTGATATGCCATCTCCCATTGGTATTACAGAAGTTATAAGGTCATCATTACTAGATACTAGTTCTAAGTAGCTTTTCATACGTTTTATTATAGTGATTTTTCTATGTGTTGCAAGTTCTTTTGATGCAACCATTCCTCTAAATAATACATTATCTGCAATAAGAACTCCATCTTTTTTTAAAAGTCTTAAGCAATTAGGAAGAAAATGATTATAATGTCCTTTACCCGCATCCATAAAAATCATATCATATTCATCCTGGAGACTTTCTAAAAGCTCTAAACAATCTCCTTTTACAATAGTGATTTTACTTTGCAGTCCGCATTTTGCTATATTAGCAGTTGCAATTTCTATCATTCTTTGATCTCTTTCAATAGTTGTAATTTCACTTAAACCAGATGATGCGATATTCATTAAAATAGCAGAATATCCTATAGCAGTTCCAAGTTCTAAGATCTTTTTAGGTTTATTCATTTTTACCATTAACTCTAAAAATTTTGCAGTTTCCTTTTGAACTATAGGAACTCTGTTTTTAATAGAAAACTTTTCTAGATCATCTAAAATACCACTATTACTTGGTATAAGTTCTCTTAAATATTGCTCCATATAATCATATGTTACCCCACTCATTTACTTTCCTCCAAAATTAATAACACAAGTTATCTAAATTCCTTGCGCTTCATCTTTATATTAATATGTATATAAAAAACTTTTATATTAAAAAAGAAAACCATATAAATTAATTATGCGGTTTTCTTTTTTATTAATAAAATTATTTACTTTTTGTTTTATTTATTTCTTTTTGCCACCGGCTCTTTTTCTTTCACCTGAGTCTAATATTCTTTTTCTCATCCTAATATTTAGAGGAGTAATTTCAACTAGCTCATCTATTGCTATAAATTCTAAGCACTGCTCTAGTGACATAGGTTTTACTGGAACAAGTTTTGGTGATTCATCTGCTCCTGAAGATCTAGTGTTTGTTAATTGTTTCTTTCTACAAACATTTATTTCCATGTCTCCACTTCTTGCACATTCTCCAGCAATCATTCCAGCATATACAGGTACTCCTGGTTCTAAGAAAAGAGTACCACGATCTTGAGCATTAAATAATCCGTAAGTTATAGTTTCTCCACCTTCAAATACAATTAGTGAACCCCTACTTCTGTCTGGAATCTCGCCCTTAAATCTATCGTAACCATCTAGAACGTGATTCATTATACCATTACCCTTAGTATCGGTCATAAGTTCACTTCTAAACCCAATCAATCCTCTTGATGGTACTTTAAATTCTAATCTAGTGTATCCATTTATAGCAGAAGTCATATTAACCATTTCTGCTTTTCTAGGTCCCATTTTTTCCATAACAACGCCCATAAATTCTTCTGGAACGTCAATTGTAAGGAATTCAATTGGCTCTGTTTTATGTCCATCTTCCTCTTTGTATATAACATTAGCTTTTGACACTTGGAATTCATATCCTTCACGTCTCATAGTTTCAATTAGAACTGAAAGATGAAGTTCGCCTCTTCCACTTACTTCAAAACCATCTGCTTCTTCAGCTTCTACTACTCTTAAACTAACATTTGTTTCAAGTTCTTTCATAAGTCTATCTCTTATGTGTCTTGATGTTACAAAAGTTCCTTCTTGACCTGCAAAAGGAGAATTATTAACCATGAAATTCATAGTTAAAGTAGGTTCATCAATTTCAACGAATGGAAGTGCCTCTGGCTCAAGTGCATCAGCTATTGTTTCACCAATGTTAATGTTTGGAATACCAGAAACTGCTACTATATCACCAAGCATTGCTTCTTCAGTTTCTACTCTCTTAAGTCCATCATAAACGAAAAGAGCTGAAACTTTAACGTTGCTTATCGATCCATCTTTAGCTATAAGTGCAACTTGTTCATTTCTTTTAATTGATCCTCTTTGGATTTTTCCTATTCCAATTTTTCCAACATACTCATTATAATCAATAGTAGAAATAAGCATTTGAAGTGGCATATCTAAATATCCTTCTGGTGCCTTTACATTCTTTACTATAGAATCAAATAATGGTTCCATGTTATCACTTACATCATCAACTTCAAGTTTTGCAAACCCTTCTCTAGCAGAAGCATATACAACTGCAAAATCTAATTGTTCATCATCTGCTCCAAGTTCAACAAATAGGTCAAAGACTTCATCAAGAACTTCAGTTGGACGAGCATCTTTTCTATCAATTTTGTTTATAACAACGATAGGTCTAAGGTCTAATTCTAATGCTTTCTTTAAAACAAATTTAGTTTGTGGCATTGGACCTTCATATGCATCAACTACAAGAAGTACACTATCAACCATCTTAAGCACACGTTCAACTTCTCCACCAAAATCAGCATGTCCTGGAGTATCAACTATATTTATTTTAATTCCATTATGCATTACTGCAGTATTTTTAGAAAGAATTGTTATTCCTCTTTCTTTTTCTAAGTCATTTGAATCCATTACTCTCTCTTGTACTTTTTCATTTGCTCTAAAAACATTGCTTTGTTTAAGTAAACAATCCACTAGTGTTGTCTTGCCGTGATCTACGTGGGCAATAATTGCTATATTTCTAACGTCATTTCTTGTAAATAAATTCATATTAATCCTCCAATTTTTTTCATGTGTTTACACATTTTACACAAACGAAAATTGGATACGCCTTGAAGTATCCAATTTTCGCATTTACTATACTTATTCTAATATTATCTTGCAAAAAAGTCAACTGTGTCTGTTACTCAATATTAAGAAATGATAAATTCACTTAAATTATATCATTTAATTAGTTTTTTTATTATATAATCCCATATAAATCCAAACATTCACTTTATATGCTATTGTTTAAAAATTATTTGCCTGCACATTTTTCACAAACACCATAAAATTTCAAACTATGGTCTTCAATCTTAAAATTATATTCTTTTTCAACAATTGATTCTAATTCTTCAAGTAAATCTCCTTGTACTTCTAGTACTTTACCACAGCGATTACATATAAGATGATGATGCTGATGGTGCTCATCTTGATGGTTAAGCTCATATCTGCTACATCCATCATCTAAATCAAATTTTCTAATTACGCCCATATCTTCTAAAAGTTGAACGGTTCTATAAATTGTAGCAAGACCTATTTCTGGGCAGTCAATTTTAACCAAGTCATATAGTTCTTCCGCAGTAAGATGGCTACCTTCACTTTTAATTATTCCATTTAAAATAGCTCTTCTCTGTGGAGTTAGTTTATATCCCTCTTGTTTTAAGGTTTCTTTTAAACTCTCAACGCTCTCTGGAGATACCTTTGACATATATATACCCCTTTTCTTATAACCATCATTTGACCTATAAGTATAAATTTCTTTACTATAGGTTTATTTTAATACTTTTTTCAAGCAATGTCAATTGATAATCATTTAGTATTAAGAAAACAGGATAATTTGTTTAAAATTTTTCAATTTAATTGAGGTTTTCCTCTATAATAGGATTAAATCTCATCAGAAGAAATCGCATCATACGCTTCTGAAATCATTTCAAACTCTTCATCGTCTTCTATTGTAACTAAAATATCATTACCATCTTCATCCTTTTCAATTCTTAGTGCAATTGCATCAATGTCTTCCTCTCCAGTTGGTGCAACTATAACATATTCCTTATCTTTAATGTCCAATTTTGTCAGCACATCAAATTCTATTTCCTTACCTTCTTCATCATATAATAGTACAGTCTCTACATTGTTATCCATTTTTTATCTCCTTTTGCATTATGTAATAAATAATATTTTAATTTAATCTCATGTTTTGTGATAGTTCGTTTTATAAACGTGTGCCTAAACTGTCTAAATATCCTTGCAAAATGAATGTAGCTGCAATTTTATCAACAATTTTTTTTCGTTTCGATCTTGATAAATCCCCCTCAAGCATTACTCTATTAGCAGCGACTGTAGTTAATCTTTCATCCCACATTTTCACTTCTAAGTTCAATGTTTCTCGGAGCTTTTCACAGAACCGTTGAACCTTTTCTCCTTGAGGTCCAATAGTACCATTCATATTTTTAGGAAGTCCTGATACAAAACTTTCTACATTATACTTTTTACATATTTTATCAATTTCTTCTATGTCTATTACTATACTTTTTCTTTTAATTGTTGTAATTCCTTGCGCCGTTAAACCAAGTGGATCACACACAGCTATCCCTATTGTTCTATCTCCAATATCTAATCCTAGTATTCTCATGTAAACCTCCTTTACCATTAGCCTTATTATATTACAGTATTATCTTAAAAAATAAAATGCCCATATGGGCATTTTATTTTTTTATGTCTAGATAAGATTTTAAAACTTCTTCTAATATTTCATCTCTTTCTAGCTTTCTTACTAACGCCCTTGCTCCATTATAGTTCGTTATATATGTAGGATCTCCAGAAATTAAATATCCTACCATTTGATTTACTGGGTTATATCCCTTTTTTATAAGCGAATTATATACGTCAGTTAAAATAGTTTTTGTTAAATCCTTTTTATCTTTTACAAAATCAAATTGGACTGTATTTTGATTACTATCCATTCTATACACCCCTTCCTTATAATACACTAAATACCATAATATACCATGTTTTAGTACACTCGGAAATAACTTCGTAATATTTTATATTTCTTATAAAAAATTGTACAATTACATACTAACGATAATTAAATTATTTCTAATTAATTATATTATAAAACAACTATTACAAAAAGTATACTATTTTACTAATCTTTCAATAATAGAGCATACATTATCTATTGCTTCATCTAATTTATCCGGAAGTTTTCCGCCAGCCTCTGCCATATTCGGTCTACCGCCGCCACCACCACCAGCAATTTTAGCTACTTCTTTAATTATTTTTCCACAATGAATTCCTTTATCTATCGCAGACTTAGATGCCATTGCAATAAACTGTACTTTGTCACCTACACTACTTCCAAGTACTACTACACCATCGCCGAGTTTATCGCGAAGTTTATCAGCTAAATCCCTTAATGCCTCTGAGTCCATGTTGCGTACAGTACCACAGATCACTTTAACACCTTTAACTTCTTTAACATTGTTTAACATTTCATCGACTGAAGAACTAGCTAGTTTTCCTTTTAATAATATTATTTCCTTCTCTTTGTCTTTTAATTCAACTAATTGAAGTTGTAATTTATTAATTATGTCCTTTTCTGAGCATTTTAATGTACTCGCAATATCTTTTAATTGATTGTTTTTATCCTCTAGAAATTCAATAGAATTAATACCCGTTATAGCTTCAATTCTTCTAACCCCTGCAGCTACCCCTGATTCAGATAAAATTTTAAAAAGGCCTATTTCTCCTGTGTTTTTAACATGAGTACCTCCACATAATTCCTTACTGAATTCACCTATAGATACAACTCTAACATCATCTTTGTACTTTTCATCAAATAAAGCTATAGCTCCACTTTCCTTAGCCTTTTCTATAGTCATGACACTCGTATTAACTGTATATGCCTTTAAAATATTGTCATTGACTATCTTTTGGACTTTAATAACTTCCTTCTCCGTTAATGCTGAAAAATGGGTGAAATCAAACCTTAATCTATCTTCATTTACATATGATCCTGATTGATGAACATGATCTCCTAATACCTTTTTCAAAGCTTCTTGCAGCATGTGTGTTGCTGAATGATTTCTACAAATTTCATTCCTTCTATCCTCGTTAACCTTAAGAGTTACTAATTCACCTGTTAGTAATGTTCCATCAATCATTTTGACAAGATGTACAATTTTCCCAGAAATACTCTTTTTACAATCATAAACCTCTGCCTTAAAATTATCATTAAAGATTATTCCCTTGTCTCCGATTTGGCCTCCCATTTCAGCGTAAAAAGGTGTCACTTCTGTTACAATTATTCCCTTTGAACCTTTTGAAAGTTCTGTAACAATCTCGTCTTCACTAATTAAAACTTTTACTTTAGAAAACAATTCAGTTTTATCATACCCTTCAAATTTAATTTCTATATCTTTAGGAATTAAATTCAAAACATTGTCTGCGTTACCCATGTAATCTGACTGTCCCCTGGCATCTCTTGCCATCTGCCTCTGATTTTGCATTTCGGTATTAAATTCTTTCAAATCAATCTTTATGCCTACATCTTCGAGTATTTCTTCTGTAAGTTCGTATGGAAATCCATAGGTATCATACAATTTAAAAGCCTTATCTCCACCTAATATTTTATCGTTATTGACTTCAAGTTCTTGTATATACCCTTTTAATATATCCATGCCTGCATCTATAGTTTCAAGAAATCTTTCCTCTTCAATTTTTACAACTTTCTTAATATAAGATGCTTTCTCCTTAAGTTCAGGATATGCTACGCAGGAATTTTTTATAACCATATCACAGAGTTCATATAAAAAAGTATTTTTAATTCCAAGTAGTCTACCATGCCTTGCAGCACGCCTTATTAGACGTCTTAAAACGTAACCTCTCCCCTCATTAGACGGAAGTATTCCATCACTTATCATGAAAGTTGTGCTCCTAACATGGTCAGTTATAATTTTTAACGATACGTCGATTGCAGGGCTTTCTTCACATTTAGCACCTGTAACCCTTGATACTTCATTTAAAATGTTTTTTATAGTATCCACTTCAAATATACTATCTGTGCCTTGCATTATAGCAGATATTCTCTCAAGCCCCATACCTGTATCTATGTTAGGATTCTTTAATTTATTATAGTTACCTTTTTCGTCCTTATCAAATTGAGTAAATACTAAATTCCAAAATTCTATTATTCTATCTTGATTTCCTGCTTCTATAAATTCTTCACTAGTCTTTATTCTACCTAATTTTACATTTCTATCAAAATGTATTTCTGAACTTGGACCACAAGGTCCTTGACCTATTTCCCAAAAGTTCTCTTCTTTTCCTAATTTGAAAATATGTAGAGGATCAATATCGGTATTTTTATTCCATATATTAAAAGCCTCATCATCATCTAAGTATACAGTTACATATAACTTTTCTTTTGGTATATTTAAAACCTCAGTTACATATTCCCAAGCCCATGGAATAATCTCCTGCTTAAAATAATCACCAAAAGAAAAATTCCCTAGCATTTCAAAGAAAGTACCATGCCTTGATGTCTTACCCACATTCTCGATATCTCCTGTTCTAATACACTTTTGACAATCAGTTATTCTAACACTAGGTGGTGTTTGAATTCCTGTGAAATATGATTTAAGTGGTTGCATACCTGCATTTACAAGTAATAAACTATTATCATTCTTAGGTACTAGAGGGAAACTCTCCAGTCTAAGATGTTTTTTACCTTCAAAAAATGTTAGAAAGGATTCTCTAATTTCATTCAAGCCTAAATTCTCCATAATATCTCCTCCGTTTATTTAAAATTCATGAATTTTTATAATACAAAAAAACCTTCACTTCCCTAAAACAAGGGACGAAAGTTTTCCGCGTTACCACCCTAATTATATCGCTATATAATTAATAAAATTAACTATATAGCGATATCTCTCAATAAAAACAGGTTCAAAGATAGCTTCAATATACCCATCAAGAAGTTTTCACCACCCACTTCCTCTCTAAATGACTCCATATATTTACTAACTCTCATCATTACCTAATATTAACTTTAATTATTCATTAAAACATATTTTAACTAAATATCTTATTATATATAAATTATAAGTAATAATCTATTTCTTGTCAATATTTAAGAATTAATTACAACATCTAAAATAAATAATAATTTAAGTCCTCGTATATAACTTTAATTACTACTCCTAGTGGTACTGCAACTATCATACCTAATATTCCTCCAACTGCTCCACCTATCATTAATAATAATATTACCGTCAATGGATGCATACTTATGCTTTCTCCAATTATTTTTGGTGATAATAAACTTCCTTCAATTTGTTGAAGTGCAAATATCCATATAGTTGTGTATAACGCTATTTTGGGAGATTCTAGTAGTGCAATCAAAATTATAGGTATTAGTCCAAATATAGGACCAAAATATGGTATTATGTTAAAAATACCATTTATCAAAGCTAATATTAATGGAAAATCAACTTTCATAAACATTAAGATTAAAAAAGTAGCAATAGTTATAATTCCACATAAAATAAGCTGACTCATAATATATCTACCTAGTACCTTATCAATATCATCTATAATTTTTTTTATTATATTCCTGCTCTCTGGTGGGAAAATTATAAGTGTCTTATTTATCATGTTTTCACTATCACATAAAAAGTAATATATTATTAAAGGCGAAACCATATAAGTTAATATATTCTCCCCAAGCCCCATGATAAAATCAAGTAACTTATTAAATATTAAAAGAATTTGTGCATTAGATTTATAATATATAGTGTTTATAATACTATCCATAATTTTATTCGTACTCAATACCTTTATTTTTGTTTTCGCATTGATTAAATAACTCCCCAAATCGTTTATTACTTTTTTTATAGATAAACTTTCTCTAAATATTGATGGTATCACCACTATAAATATTAGTAATATTAAAACTAATAGCCCAACTACTATTAAAGCAGATGCTGCCTTTTTATTTACCCCTCTTCTAATTAAAAGCATATATAATGGTTTTAGACCATACGCTATAATAAACGATATAAATATTAAATTTAGTAATTGTTTAATAATTGGTATTCTTATAGCTATAGCGATTGTTACTATTAATATAACAATGCTTACAACGCATACAACTAGCCTCTTTTTATTGATTTTTTTCATTTAATTTCCCCTGTACAAAAAAGTTATGAGGCATACTTTTAAAACAATATTGATCGTGATTTGGAATATAAAGAATATTTTCTTCACCAAGTATTAATTCATTTATTAATATTATTCTTTTCCCACGAAGCAAATTTGTAATAAATCCTGAAGATACTATAACCCCTTTTATTATAAAATTGTTGCCTGTAAAGGTAATATCCTCCACCATGCCCAATACATTTCTGCATATATCTATTACATCCATACTAATAAAACTATGTAAGCATAAATGTGTACTTTTTTCTACTTTTTTAACCACCATATCTTTATTAAAGTATATGATGTCTTCTTTTAGTACACTCAGATTTTTTTGAAAAAAATTGTATGGGGATATTAGAAATCCAATTACTTTACCTTTATTAAAATCTATTAATAAGTCTTTAATAAATCCAATTTTTTTACCATCCACACTCACAACATTCATAAATATAAAATCTTTACTTTTAAACATATTATCTCCTATATCAAAATAATTTAATTGTTTTTCTTATACTTATCTTTTCCAATTAGTATAAAAAATATTACATAAAATAAATATAAATGATTAAAATAGTATTTATACTTACTCAAATAATTAAATAAAAATAGAACTACATTGAGTACTAATCAATGTAGTTCTATTTTTATTTAGAATTATACTACCAAAGCTTCAGATTTTGTGACTCTCTATAATTATTTATTGCATTATGTATAGTTTGCTCTGCGAGTACAGAGCAATGCTCTTTCACAACGGGTAAACCCTCTAAAGCCTCAATAACTGACTTGTTGGTTAATTTCCAAGCCTCTTCTAAAGTTTTTCCTTTTATAAGTTCTGTCGCAATACTCGACGATGCTATAGCTGAGCCGCAACCAAACGCCTTGAATTTAACGTTGATTATTATATTATCCTTTACCTTAATATAGATTTTCATTATGTCTCCGCAATTAGGGTCTCCTGCTTCTCCAATACCATTAGCATCACCTAATACACCCATATTTCTTGGACTATAAAAATGCTCCATAACCTTATCACTATATTCCATAGTATTACTCCTTTCCTCTCAATAAAATTGTTGATAACAGCATCCTAATCGTTACTTTATACTATTAACTATTATTTTTTATAAACGCAGAGGGATATCTAGTTTTTAACTAGATATCCCTCTGCTATAATCATTCACTAAAGTAGCAATATTTATATTGAATTTATAAAATTTTCTCTATTATTCCTCCGCCAACTACTAAGTTTTCTAAATAGAAAACTACCGATTGACCTTTGGTTACAGCTCTTTGTTTCTCATCAAAAACAACCTTTACTCTATTATTTTCCATAGGAATTAAAGTAGCCGATTGTGGAATTGCCGAGTATCTAATTTTAGCTGTAACTTTCAAATTTGAGGTTAATTTATCAAAAAGAATAAAATTCAAATCTTTAGCTATGAGCCCAGTTTTAAAGATATCTTCTTCATCACCTACTATTACTTGATTAGTAATAGGATTAATATCATTAACAAATACAGGTTTTCCTAGAGCAATGCCCAGTCCTTTTCTTTGTCCTATAGTATAATACACTATTCCCTTGTGTTTCCCTATAACTACTCCTTGCTTATCAACAAAGTCTCCTGGTTTTATAACCCTGCCACTATATTTTTTAATATAATTTCCATGGTCATTATCAGGTATAAAACAGATTTCTTGGCTATCCCTTTTTTTAAAAACTTCAAGACCAATTTTCTCTGCAATCTTTCGTATTTCTGGTTTAGTATATTCTCCACAAGGCATTAGAGTACGGCTTAGTTGATCTTGCGTTAAACCATATAAAGCATATGTTTGATCTTTCTTATTATCTTCTGCATTTTTAAGCACGTACCTATCATCTTGTTTTTCGATTTTAGCATAATGCCCTGTAGCTATATAATCAGCACCAAGTGCTCTCGCTTTTCTTAAAAATTCATCGAATTTAATAGTCCTATTGCATACAATACAAGGGTTGGGAGTTCTACCTTCCATATATTCATCAATAAAATTATCAATAACATTTTTTTTAAAAACATCTTTAAAATTCATAACATAAAATGGTATATCTAACACATCAGCAACACGCCTTGCATCATTTGCAGCTGATATAGAACAACATCCGCCTTCATTTTCCTCATAATCTGGATTATCTGGTGAGAGCTTCATCATAATTCCTATAACCTCATAACCTTGCTCTTGCAAAAGATATGCCGCTACAGAGCTATCTACTCCACCACTCATTCCAATAACTACTTTTTTCTTCATTTAAAATCACCTATTCTTCTGGTATTTCACCATGTATGTCATCGTGTTCTTCATAATCAAATTCCTCTAGACCAGCTTTTTTTCTATAATCATTTATTGCCATATGAATTGCTTCTTCAGCTAGTACCGAGCAATGCATTTTTATTGCTGGAAGTCCATCTAGAGCTTCAGCTACAGCTTTATTTGTTAATGTCCATGCATCATCTATAGATTTACCTTTAATAAGTTCTGTTGCCATACTTGAAGAAGCTATAGCTGATCCACAACCAAAGGTTTTAAATTTTGCATCTACTACTATATTATCTTCAACTTTTAAATAAACTTTCATAATATCTCCACATTTAGCGTTACCAACTTCACCTATACCACTAGCATTTTCAATTTCTCCTACATTTCTTGGATTAGTAAAATGGTCCATAACTTTTGCACTGTAATCCATATTATTTTTCCCCCTTCTTTAAGTAGTCATCATATAATGGTGACATATCTCTTAATCTTTGTATAACTTTTGGAACTGTTTCTAATACATAATCTACTTCTTCCTCAGTGGTAGCATCGCCTAAAGTTAATCTAAGTGATCCATGAGCTATTTCATGAATAAGGCCAATTGCAAGGAGCACGTGAGATGGATCTAAAGACCCAGATGTACATGCACTTCCACTTGATGCTGCGATACCCTTTGCATCGAGCATTAACAATATGGATTCACCTTCAACAAATCTAAAACTAATATTAGAGTTTCCTGGAAGTCTTTTTTCTCCTATTGGTCCATTAAGCCTTGTGAAAGGTACTTTTAATAATCCATTCATAAGTTTATCTCTTAAAATAACTAATTTTTTATTATTCTCTTCCATGTTCTCAACTGCTAGTTCTAGAGCTTTACCAATTCCAACTACGCTAGCTACATTTTCAGTACCAGCTCTTTTATTTCTTTCTTGACCACCACCATGTATTAAATTTTCTATTTTAATACCTTTTCGTATATATAAAGCTCCTATGCCTTTTGGTCCGTAAAATTTATGACCAGCAAGTGATAATAAATCTATATTCATATCTTTCACATCAACTGGTATGTGTCCAACGGCTTGAACTGCATCTGTATGGAAAAGTATTTTTTTACTTCTACATAATGCTCCTATTTCTTTTATTGGTTCTATTGTACCAATCTCATTATTAGCAAACATTACCGATACCAAAATTGTTTTGTCAGTAATTGCATTTTCTAGATCTTTAATATTAATAAATCCATATTCATCTACCGGTAAATATGTAATATCAAATCCATTTTTCGCTAAATATTCACAGGTATGAAGTACTGCATGATGTTCAATTACTGTAGTAATTATATGATTTCCTTTTTTCTTATAAGCAGAAGCTATACCCTTTATAGCCCAATTATCTGCTTCTGAACCACCACTTGTAAAAAATATTTCGCTTGAATCAGCATTTATCGCTTTTGCTACCTTGTCACGACCAATATCAATTGCCTTTTTAGTTTCCCTCGCCAAAGTGTAAATTGAAGATGGATTTCCAAAATATTCTGTAAAATACGGAAGCATTTCTTCCATAACTTCTGGTTTAACATATGTTGTTGCAGCATGATCCATGTAAATTGATTTATTCATTATCCTTCACTCCTTTAATTAATGTCATTTCGTTATAATCAGATACAATATCTTTTAAATTTATAGAAGTAGTTACACTATCTATACTATTTTTAATTTTTTTCCATAATGGCCGAGTGGCACAACAATCAATATTAGTGCATTCTTCATCATGAAGACAAGTTGAAATTTCTATCGGTCCCTCAAGTACATTAATAATATCATAAATAGTTATTTCCGCAGGCGGTCTATTGAGTAAATATCCACCCTGGGATCCTCTTACACTTTTAATAAGCTTGGCTTTTCGAAGTGATGAAAATAATTGTTCTAAATAATATTCAGATATACCTTGTCTTTCAGATATACTCTTTATAGATACAGGTTGTTCTCCATAATTTATCGCTAAATCTACCATGGCTTTAACTCCATATCTTCCCTTCGTAGATAATTTCATTTAATCACTCCTTTTTATCATCATCTGCGCAGCTATTTATTAACACCTTAAGTGCTATCAATCATCACCTAAGGTGTTATTTATCATCGCAGGTGGTGAAGCATTAACAAATTCATAAGGAAATTTACACTCCTAAAGTTTTCACTCTGTTTAAGTATGTAATAACTGCTTATAATAGTGAATCTTTCCTTATGAGTTATTATTAAAGTAGAGTGTTTTACTACACTTTCTAAATTCATAATATCAAATCCTAGTATTCTTGTCAACTATAAATTTAAGTATTTTCTTTTATTATATCTATCCATAACCCATATTATCTGATTATCCACTAATAATCAGATAATATGTCCATAATACTCGATATTACATAATCATAAAATTATTAAAATAACACAAAAACTAAATTTATATTCATCCTTGAAGTATTCAATTATATATAGTATAATTTAACAAGCACTTTAGCGGATGATCACCCATGTAAGTACAACACTTATGTCGGGTTTTTTATGTTTTTATAGGAGGTACTAATAATGAAAAATGAAATTGTAAAACCATCAATTTTACCTGGCTTTATGGAGTTATTACCAGCAGATCAAATTGAGTTCAACAAATTAGCAGATACAATAAGGAAAACTTATGAAAGTTTTGGATTTATGCCAATAGATACTCCAGTAATAGAAAAATCAGAGATTTTACTCGCAAAAGGTGGTGGAGAAACTGAAAAACAAATCTATAGATTCTCAAAAGGTAGTAATGACTTATCTCTTAGATTTGATTTAACCGTTCCTCTCGCAAGGTACGTTGCTCAAAATTCTAATTCCTTAACTTTTCCTTTTAGAAGATATCAAATTGGAAAAGTATATAGAGGAGAGAGAAATCAAAAAGGGCGCTTTCGCGAATTTTATCAATGCGATATTGATATTGTTGGAAGCAACAATTTAAGCATTTTAAATGATGCTGAAATTCCTAGTATCATTTACTCAATATTTAATAATCTCGGTTTCGAGGATTTTACCATAAAAGTAAATAACAGAAAAATTCTAAATGGTTTTTTTGAATCTTTAGGTATTGAAGATAAATCTGACGTTCTAAGGACTATTGATAAGATAGATAAAATTGGAGTAGTAATAGCTACTCAAGAATTGCTAACTAGTGGATTAAGTAAGGGAGTTATAGATAAAATTCTTGAGTTTATTAATGCTCGTGGAAGCAACGAAGATATCCTACTATTTTTAAAGAATTTAGATATTTCTAATTCAACCTTTAAAGATGGTGTAAGTGAACTTTCAACCGTTTCAAAATATGTGAAATTGTTTGGGGTTCCAGATAACAATTTTAAAATTGATTTAAAAATTTCAAGAGGTCTTGATTATTACACAGGAACGGTTTATGAAACATTTTTAAACGAATACCCATCTATTGGTTCTGTATGTTCCGGTGGTCGTTATGATAATTTAGCAGAATATTATACAAAACAAAAATTACCAGGAGTTGGGATTTCAATTGGATTAACTCGCTTATTTTATCAATTAAATGAAGTTGGATTCTTTAAAAATGATACAAACAGCTGTATAACAAAAGTACTCGTCATCCCACTTGATAATAATGTTATTGATTATGCAATTTCTTTTGCAAAATCCTTAAGAGACAAGGGTATTGTTACAGAAATTTACCTAGAGGACACTAAAATAGTAAAGAAACTTGGTTATGCAAATAAATTAGGAATACCATATACAATTTTAATAGGTGATGAAGAAATACAAAATAAAACTGTTACAGTGAAAAATATGGTCACTGGTTTGCAAAAAACTACTAGTTTAGATGAAGCTTATAAAATGGTTAATATTTAAGTCATATTTTTCAAAATCATAATTTTGTATCACCTTTTCCTCGTAATCCTAATATTATATACTGTAAATAACTTTACGGGGAGGAGTATCATGTCATGTGAAGATAATAGTCCAAGCTACAGAGATTTGATACTTGGCATAAATAAAAAGGTCCCTCTTATATCTGGGAAAATGGTTACTGCAATTAATTTTGATAATGCAGCAACTACACCACCATTTAAATCTGTTATGGAAGATATTATTGATTTTGCACCATGGTATTCCTCCATTCATCGTGGCGAAGGATATAAGTCCCAATTAACTACCAAAGTATATGATGATTCTAGAAATATTGTAAGTAACTTTGTTAATTCCGATTCTAGTAATACAGTTATATATGTTAAAAACTGCACAGAAGCCCTTAATAAACTATCCAATTTATTGTACAATCCTTATAAAAAAAATGTTATATTAACTACAGATATGGAACATCACTCAAATGACCTACCCTTTAGAGATAAGTTTATTGTAGAATATATTTCTGTAGATGAAGATGGGAAGTTGTCCTTAGATGATTTAGAGTCTAAATTGAATAAGTACAATAATTATGTAAGCTTAGTCACAATTACAGGTGCTTCAAATGTAACTGGCTACAAAAACCCTATATATGATATAGCTAAACTAGTTCATAAATTTAATTCTAAATTATTAATTGATGGAGCACAATTAGTTCCTCATGCTCCTTTTATAATGAATAGTAAAAATTCAGAATGTAATATAGATTTTCTGGTTTTCTCTGCTCATAAAATGTATGCGCCTTTTGGGACTGGAGTATTAATTGGCCCGAGTAGTATTTTAGATAATTGTGAACCTGATTTAGTAGGTGGTGGAACAGTCGATATTGTCACTCATGATTTTATAAAATGGAATGACTCTCCACAAAGACATGAAGCTGGCTCACCAAATGTTATAGGATCTATAGCTTTGGCCGCGGCTATTAGGACATTGAGTAAAATTGGTATGGATAACGTGGAGCGTGTTGAAAAGAAATTGACGACCTATGCTATCAATAAAATAAAAAATATACCAAATATTAAAATATATTGCGACACTTCTAGGTGCGTTGACAGAGTTAGTATAATCCCATTTAATATATGCGGAATGCATCACGCACTGGTTGCAAAAATACTCTCCTATGAATGCGGCATCTCGGTAAGAAGTGGTTGTTTTTGTGCCCAACCATACCTAGTTAAGCTACTAGGTATTTCTAATGACTTTCTAATTAAGCGTTTAGAAAATCCTGATTTGTATCACCCAGGAATGGTTAGAATTAGTTTTGGACTTTATAACACATACGCGGAAATCGATATATTGGCTTATGCTCTAGAACAAATTTCTTTAAGGAGAGAATATTACATTATTAAATATGAAAATATGAAAAAGACACTTTTTGACTTTTAATATGTATTTTTTAAATCAAAATAGTACACTACCTTTGTGTACTATTTTTATAATATATGGATTTTCTATTTTATATAGTCATATACTCCATTTTTCTTTCTTTAAAATAAACAGGTTTCAAGTTGCATATTTCACAGAGCCTAATAGCCTGAGTAAAATAAGAACCAATATCTTCTGCATTATGAGCATCTGAACCTATGGTTACATATTTCCCACCTATTTGTCTGTATGCTTTATAAATATTAATTAAATTATTATATGCTTCCCGGTTTCCGAGACGCCTAGTATTAATTTCAATTGCTTTTTCGTTTTGTACTATAGATTTAAAAATCTCATTTATATATTCATTAAATTCATGATAATGTATTTCCTTATCATTGTAAGTTGCATATCTCGATATATAATCAATATGGCCTAAGCTATCAATGAAGTCATACTGCTCCACATTCGCAATCATACTTAAAAAATATTTGTCAAAGGCTTCTTTCTTAGTCTTGTCTTCATAATATTTAGGGTAGTAAATATCTTCTCCACCTACTGCATGTATAGACCCAATTATATAGTCAAAAGGATATTTGTTTGCAACTTCTTTATTTTCCTCTAAACAAATTTCTTGCATTCCAATTTCAATTCCAAGCATAAGCTTTTTACTCCTATATTTCTCATAGTCATTAAAATACTTATCTATATCAAAAATCATATCTGCACCTTTGGGAAATTTTAAATCTAAATGTTCTGTAAAAATCATACCTATACCACTTTTTCTTGATTGTTCCAGAGCATACTGAACTTTCATTTCAGAGTCATCAGAAAAATCTGTATGTATATGTGAGTCAATCATAATTCATCTCCCCTGTATTTTTTTAGAATATTTAATATCTATTAATTATATTAATACCTTTAATTGCACCAAAAATCAATACAAAAATATATAACAGCAACCTATTTAAATTAGGTTACTGCTATTTATATACTTTCTATTTATATAATGGGAATCTGTTACATAATTCTTTTACTTTCTCTCTAATTGGTACTAAATTTCCTTCTCTATTTTCTATAGTTTCATTTATGAGTTCAGCTATTATTTTCATTTCTTCTTCTTTAAATCCTCTTGTAGTTACAGCTGGTGTACCAATTCTTATACCACTTGTAACAAATGGACTTAAAGTTTCATTTGGTACAGTATTTTTGTTTACTGTAATCCCAACGATATCTAATAACTTTTCAGCTTCCTTACCAGTAATATTTTTATTTGTTAATTCTATCAATAAAAGATGATTATCTGTACCACCAGATACTAATTTAAAACCATATTTTTGAAGTTCTTTTCCAAGTAGCTTAGCATTTTTAACCACTTGTTCAATATAAACTTTAAATTCTGGTTTAAGAGCTTCTCCGAAACAAACAGCTTTGGCTGCTATAGTATGCATTAAAGGTCCACCTTGCATACCTGGGAAAATAGATTTATCTATTTGTTTTGCATATTTTTCTTTACATAAAATTACTCCACCTCTAGGACCTCTCAAAGTTTTATGAGTTGTTGTAGTTACAAAATCAGCATATGGAACTGGAGACTCATGTGCGCCTGTTGCAACAAGGCCTGCTATATGTGCCATATCTACAAACATATATGCATTAACTTCATCACATATTTCTCTAAATAGTTTAAAATCTATAGCTCTTGGATAAGCGCTAGCTCCAATGACTATCATTTTAGGATTATGTTTTTTAGCCAAAGCTCTAACTTTTTCATAGTCTATTGTTTCTGTCTCTAAATCAACACCATAAGGAACGAAATTATATAATATTCCAGAGAAATTTACCGGACTTCCATGAGTTAAATGTCCTCCATGGCTCAAATTCATACCTAGTACTGTATCTCCTGGTTTAAGCACAGAGAAATATACAGCCATATTAGCTTGAGATCCTGAATGAGGTTGCACATTAGCATGTTCAGCACCGAAAAGTTCTTTGATTCGCATGCGAGCTAAATCTTCTACTTTATCAACTACTTCACAACCGCCATAATATCTTTTCCCAGAATATCCTTCTGCATATTTATTAGTTAATATAGATCCATTTGCTTCAAGTACAGCTCTGCTAACAAAATTTTCTGAAGCAATTAGTTCGATATGATCCTCCTGTCTTGTATTCTCTTCCTCAATTATTTCATAAATTGCTAAATCACTGTTTTTTAAATATTCTTCCATGTTCATACCCTTCCTCTCGTCTTTTAAATTAAATAATCTAATAAAATGATTCCATTAATAATTATAAAAATCAATAAAAATAATACTCTGAAATTTCAGAAATAAATAGTATAAGTATATTATAAAATTTTATACGATAATTATCAACTAAAACATGCTAATTTCATGAAATTTTCTGGTTTTTCTTATAAAATATTATTAATATAAGAAATTAATACTACCTAAATCACATTTTTTAATCATAAGTGACATATTGAAATCCGCAAAATAATAAATAAAATAACTTAATTTTCTAACTAATAAGAATTTATTAGCTTTATGGTATATACTAATAGAGCAATTTTATTATTATATACTATATAATATCTAAAGTTAAATTTATTCAGAAAGGAGATTATATGTATACTGACGATATTATTCAAATCGCTGCTGAAGCAGGTAAAATCATTTTAGAAAATGGTGGGGAAACTTATAGGGTAGAGCAAACAATAACTATGATATGTAAGTCTTATGGCGTATCACGAACTGAAAGTTTTGTTACTCCTACGGGCATTATGATTTCTATAACTAATAGTAAAAATCAGACCATTTCATTAATTAGAAGAATTCACATTAGGACAGTTAATCTTCGCAAGGTTTCCATGATTAATAATCTATCAAGGCAAGTTGTATCGACCCCTTTATCCATAGCGGATATAAAAAAAGAGATTGAATATATTAATAATTTACAACCTTATTCTGAAAAGACTACTACTTTTTTTTCAGCTTTCTGCGCAGGATTTTTTACGTTACTTTTTGGTGGAAATTATAAAGATTTCTTTGTAGCCTTTATAATCGGAGCCCTTATTAATTATTTAAGTTTATTTTTAGATAAATTTGAAGTAAATAGTTTTTTAAAAAATACACTTGGCGGTTCTGTAGCTGCGCTCATAGCGCTAATAGCTAACTCACTTCATTTAGTAGGTAATATGGATACTATAATAATAGGATCCATAATGTTATTAGTACCTGGCATAGCCATTACAAATGCAATAAGAGATACTATTGCTGGAGATTTAGTTTCTGGTATATCTAGATCAATAGAAGCTTTGTTTATAGCTGTTGCCATATCTTCTGGCACGAGTATAATTTTCAAAATTTGGTTCTTATTGTTTGGAGGTACTCTTGTATGATACTTAATTCTTTTTACGCATTTTTAAGCTCTCTAGGTTTTGGAGTATTATTTAACATTCGTGGTAAAAACTTATTAATTGCATCACTTGGAGGAGGGCTTGCTTGGCTTACTTATCTTATTTCTGGAAGACTTCAACCATCCCTCGTTTTTTCATTGTTTCTTGCATCAATGGTTGGTAGCATATATTCAGAAATAATGGCAAGATTATATAAAAATCCTGTGACTATGTTTGTAATCTGTGCAATTATCCCCCTTGTGCCCGGTGGTGGAATGTATTATGCCACCCTTGAAGCTGTAAAAGGTAACTTTACTGTTGCCCTAACCAAAGGTGCTGAGACACTATTTAGTGCAGGTGCAATTGCACTTGGAATAGTATTGGTAGCTTCAATAAGTACGATTTTCAAAAAAATAAAGAAGTAAAATTTGATATCAAATTTTACTTCTTTATTTTTACTTTAAAAACATAAGAAAAGTTGAGACTAGCTCTTCAATTTTAGCTTTTTCTTCATTCTTTTCTTCATCACTACCATTATCCTCATGTAAAAGACAGTTTTTTGTATATCTTTCTAAAACAAGTCCACCAACTTTATTCATAGCGGCTCTTGCTGCGGCAACTTGAACCAATACGTCTTTGCAACAAGCTTCACACGTTATCATCTTTTCTATACCTTTAACTTGTCCCTCAATCTTTCTCAATCTAACTTGGATATTTTTTACTAATTCGTCATTTATTGATTTATCATCATTTATCATTTTACCTCAGCTTTTGTAATACCAAGTTCTTTAAGCTGTTTGTCATCTACCATGTTTGGTGCTTCACTCATTGGACAGTAAGCATTTTGATTTTTAGGGAAAGCAATAACATCCTTAATATTATCTGTTCCCGCTAAAAACATTATCATTCTATCTAGTCCAAAAGCAAGTCCGCCGTGAGGTGGTGGTCCAAATTTAAACGCTTCTAGTAAGAAACCAAATCTTTCCCATGCCTTTTCCTGTGTAAATCCTAAGACTTTAAGCATAGTTTCTTGAAGCTCTGAACTATGTATTCTTATACTTCCTCCACCTAATTCTTCTCCGTTTAAGACTATATCATAAGCTTTAGCACGAACTCTACCTGGCTCTGATTCAAGATACTGTAGATCCTCATCCATTGGCATTGTAAAAGGATGATGTGCTGCTATATATCTATTTTCTTCTTCGCTATAATCAAATAAAGGGAATTCTGTAATCCATACAAAATTAAATTCCTTATTATCCTTTAAAATTTCTAGTTCTTTAGCTACATGTAATCTTAAGGCTCCTAAACTTTGAAGTGTTATACTATCCTTATCTGCAACAATAAGCACTAAATCTCCAGTTTTTGCCTCTACCTTATCGAGTATTTCTTGCATTTGCTGGTCATTAAAGAACTTAGCCATAGGTGATTTTATTCCATCTTCTTTACATGCAATCCAGGCAAGCCCTTTTGCTCTATAAGTCTTAACAAACTCACCAAATTTGTCTAATTTCTTTCTTCCCATATCTGCAGCATTCTCAACTTTTATAGCTCTTACTGAGCCACCATTTTCTATAGCGCTTTTAAACACTACAAATTCAGAATCTTTTACGACACTTGTAATATCGTTGATTTCCATTCCAAATCTTATATCTGGCTTATCTGAACCATATTTACTCATAGCTTCTTTATACTTCATTCGCCTTATAGGAAGTTTAACATCTTCATTCACAACTTCTTTAAATACTTTTTTAATTAGTGCTTCGTTAATAGCCATAACATCATCTTCTTCAACAAACGACATCTCTATATCAATTTGTGTAAACTCTGGTTGTCTATTAGCTCTCAAATCTTCATCTCTAAAACATCTTGCAAGTTGAAAGTATTTATCATACCCCGACACCATTAGTAATTGTTTAAATAGCTGTGGTGATTGTGGAAGTGCATAGAACATACCTGGGTAATTTCTACTTGGGACTAGATAATCCCTGGCACCCTCAGGAGTACTTTTTGTAAGCATAGGTGTTTCTATTTCTAAGAATCCATTTTCATCTAAAAAGTCACGAACAACCTTAGTTGTTTTAGATCGTATCATAAATATTTTCTGCATATCTGGTCTTCTTAAATCTAGGTATCTATATTTTAGACGTATATTTTCTGCTGCATCTAGACCTTCTTTTATATATATAGGTGGTGTTTCTGATTCAGATAATATTTTTATATTCTCTCCTTTAACCTCTACAAGTCCTGTTGGTAGATTTTCATTTGGAGACTGTCTTTTAACAAGTTCACCAGTTACAGCAAGGCAGTACTCTGGTTTTACTTTATCTGCTTTTTCAAAAGCTTCTTTGTTTATTTCTTCTCCAAATACTAATTGAAGTATTCCTGTTCTATCTCTTAAATCTATAAAAACAAGTCCCCCTAGATTTCTTTTTCTTTGAACCCAGCCCATTACTGTTATTGTATTTGATATGTGTGATTCTCTAAGATCTCCACACATATTGGTTCTCTTTAAACCATTTAATGCTTCTGCCATTTTATTTTTCTCCTTCCCTTTGATAAATTATATTAACACTTAACTTAGTACCCTTAGGCGCTTTAATATCCATTATAATTTTAAGTATATAATGTATTTAGTAATAAAATTTTCTTATCAATCATTTCATCTACTCTTTTTATGTATTCACGAACATCCTTTACGTTTGCGAACCTTTCATGTCTATTTTCATCTAAAAACACAACTTTAGAAACTGCATCTGCACCTAGCGCAATGACTGTCTGTTTTTCTTCAATCATTTGAATATTATAGATTCCTTCTTTAGAAAGTGCTGTATATCCTACATTCTCCATATTACCTATCATATTTTTCTGCTTATACATATAGTATGGTTTCATATTAAGTTTTTTTGTTAATTCTACAGTAAGTCCATACATTTTATTTAATTCTTCTTGCCCTGGAACTTCAAACCTATAATTATTAAGCATATTTTCATGGAGCCTTGAAGCTCTTTTTATAGACATACCATGAATTGTAATACTATCTGGTTTAATCTTATAAATTTCATTACAAGTTTTAACCATATGCGAAATTTTTTCTCCAGGTAGACCTACTATCAAATCCATATTTATATTATCAAACCCTAATTCCCTTGCCATTTCAAATTTTTCAAAAACATCTTCTACGTTGTGGTTTCTTCCAATTAATTTCAATGTATCATCATTCATAGTTTGAGGGTTAATGCTTATTCTATGTACTCCATATTTTTTCATAGTAATTAATTTTTCACGTGTTATGCTATCCGGTCTTCCGCATTCCACTGTAAATTCGCGAACATTGTTTTGCAAAATAAATGCATCATATATATAATTCATTATAAACTCAAATTGTTCATTGTTTATTGCTGTAGGTGTACCACCGCCAAAATATACACATTCTATATTTAGCTTCTTTACGCGTACATACTCACCTATACTCTTAATCTCATGGGCTAAAGCCTCAAGATAAGGCATAACAATATTTTTGCATTTACCTATAGGATTAGAAGTAAAAGAACAATATATGCACCTAGTAGGACAAAACGGCATATCAATATAAATACTTACATTATTCTTTTGTTTATTAACAATATTTCTCTCAAACTTTGCAACATCAATACAAAGTTGTGCTTTATCTTCTCTTGTAACATGTTTTTCTTTAAACTCTGCGATTATTTTATCGTCTGATACTCCCCTTTCGAGCAAATCAAGAGCTTTTTTAGAAGGTCTAATCCCTATTATTGTACCCCAAGGAAGTTCCTGAGTTGTGTTTTTAGAAAAATATATAAAAACAGCCTTTTTAACTTCATCCTTAAGTTTATATGTATTATTAACAAAATACTTAAAACTTTCAGGCTCGCCTTGTATATCTATTACAGTTTCCCCTACATTAATATTAAAATCATAATCTTCTTCTACGAATTTAATATCCGGGAAAAAATAAAATAAATTTATGATTTGAAATACATCATAATTAAATTGTTCATTACTTAATTTTACTTTTATCATCTTAACTCCTTAATAAACATAGTGTATTATACACCATATTAATCCTGTAAAAATGGATTGTTTAATTTTTCTTTATTTATCGTGCTACCAGGTCCATGACCAGGATAGACCAAAGTGTTGCCTGGAAGACATAAAAGCTTTGATTTAATACTATTAATTATAGTATTAAAATCTCCTCCTACGAAATCTGTTCTCCCAATAGAACCTGCAAAAAGTGTATCACCAGTAAACGAACATTTGCCTGTTAAAAAGCTCATACCACCTGGTGTATGCCCTGGAGTATCTACACAAGTAATTTGAATGTTTTCAATTTTTATTATATCACCATCACTTAATAATTTATCTGCACCACCTTTAATAAGAGGTCCAAATAAATACTCACCTTTAGTTATTAAATCATCATCTTTTTTGCTTATACAAACTATTGCATTTGTTATTGCTTTAAGTTCGCAAACTCCCGATGTATGATCTACATGACCATGTGTTAAAAGTATGTACTTAACTTTCGCACCCATATTGTTTATTACTTTAACAATATCATCAACATCTCCACCTGGATCAATCACTACCGCTTCACCTGTGTTCTTATCCATTACAATATAACAATTTGCTCCATATATTCCTGCTATAACTTTTTTAATTTCCATTCTAATCCTCCTAGAAATCTTTCTTACTCTCTAAAAGTAGAGTTACTGGGCCATCATTTTGGATATAAACCTGCATATCCGCCCCAAATTCTCCAGTTTTAACTTCGCCTATTACTTCTGCGCACTGTTTTACAAACTCTAAATACAATTTTTCGGCTTGCTGACCACCAAGGGCCCGCATAAAACTTGGTCTTCTGCCTTTTCTGCAATCTCCATATAATGTGAATTGTGAGACTATAAGAAGTTCTCCGCCAACATCTACTAAAGATTTGTTCATTTTATCATCTTCATCAAAAATTCTAAGGTTTAAAATTTTATCCTTTAAGTACTTTATATCATCTATTGTATCTCCATCGCATATTCCAACTAAAACATTTAAACCAAACCCTATTTCACTAACTACTTTTCCACTCACTTCAACCCTTGATGATTTAACTCTTTGAACTACTGCTCTCATGAATACATCTCCTAAATAAAATAAAACAATTCTTAATTTTTAATCCTATAAACTTCTAATACACCAGATAATTTAGCTATTTTCTTTTGTAATTCTTTCAAATTATCTATACCTGCAACTTTTAACTTTATATTTATTAAGGCTACATTGTTTTTTAAAGTTTTTGCATTAATTGAATAAAGTTGAGTTTTAGTTAATGTTATTATCTCCATTATACTAGATAATAGACCATATTTGTCATCTGCTTTAATTTGAATTTCGGTAATATAACCTTTGCCCTCTGAAGCTCCCCAGCTTACTTCAACAACCTTATTTGCATCATTATCTATTAACGATTTAGCGTTTTTACAATCACGTCTGTGAACAGAAACTCCACGTCCCATTGTTATATAACCTATTATTTCGTCTCCTGGAACTGGATTACAGCATTTAGCGAAACGTACAAGTAGATTTCCTTCACCTTTAACTATTAATCCTGAATAATCCAATTTCTTTTTCTCATCTTTGCTTATAGTCTTAGTTATCTTTTCCTCAATATCCTCGACTGTCATATTTTCTTGTTTATTTTTATTCTCATAAACCTCTTTTAATCTGTTAACTACAGTTGAAGGCATAATATCTCCCACTCCAACATATGCAAATAAATCATCTAAACTTCTAAAGTTGTATTTTTTATATATTTTTTCTATTGCTTCACCCTTAGCAATAACTCCGAAATTATATTCTTGTCTTTTGGATTCTCGCTCTAATAATTCTTTACCTTTTTCAATGCTTTCTTCTCTTTTAGACTTTTTAAACCAGGCCTTGATTTTACTCTTGGCTTGATTACTTTTTGTAATATTTAGCCAATCAATATTAGGACCCTTAGCCGTAGGTGAAGTTATAACTTCAACTATTTCTCCAGTTTTTAAGTGATATTCAAGTGGCACCATTCTTCCATTTACTTTTGCACCCATGCACTTATTACCAATATCTGTATGTATTCTATATGCAAAATCAATTGGAGTTGCATCTAATGGTAAGTTAATAACCTCACCTTTTGGTGTAAATACAAAAACTTCATCTGAGAATAAATCAATTTTAAAACCTTCCATAAATTCTTCTGCATCAAAAGTTTCTCCTTGCCATTCAAGAATATCCTTGAGCCATGAAAGTTTAGAATCAAGATTTTTATCATCACTTTGATCTGTACCCTCTTTATACTTCCAATGAGCTGCAATACCATACTCTGCAGTTTTGTGCATCTCATAGGTTCTAATCTGTATTTCAAAAGGTTTTCCATGTGGTCCTATTACTGTTGAATGAAGTGACTGATACATGTTAGGTTTTGGCATAGCAATATAATCTTTAAATCTTCCTGGAATTGGTTTATAAACTGTATGCACTATCCCTAAAGCCGCATAGCAATTACCAATATCATTAACTAAAATTCTAACTGCAGTCAAATCAAAAACTTGATCTATAGTCTTATTTTGGGTAACCATTTTTCTATATATACTGTAAAAATGCTTTGGTCTTCCATCAAGTTCAGCTTCTATTCCAACAATATTTAAGTTATATTTTAATTCTTTCATTATATTGTTAATATTATCTTCACGCTCAACTCTTTTTTCAGCAATTTTTCTTACTAGATTATAATATTCATTTGGGTTTAAATACCTAAGTGATAAATCCTCAAGTTCCCATTTTATTTTAGACATTCCAAGCCTATGTGCAAGTGGAGCATAGATATCCAAGGTTTCTTTTGCCTTTTGTTTTTGTTTTACAATTGGCATATATTTAAGCGTTCGCATATTATGAAGTCTATCTGCAAGCTTAATAAGAATAACTCTAATATCTTTTGCCATAGCAAGTAACATTTTACGAACATTATCAGCTTGTTCCTCTTCCTTAGTCTTATATTTTATGAGACCAAGCTTAGTAACACCTTCCACTAAATTTGCTACTTCTATATTAAATTCTCTGCTTACATCTTCAAAAGTATATACTGTATCCTCAATTACATCATGAAGTAAGCCCGCAACAATTGTACTAGTATCAAGTCCCATTTCTGCTAAAATACATGCTACTTCAACTGGATGAACTATATATGGTTCACCAGATTCTCTCTTTTGCTCTTTATGTGCAGCATAAGAAAAATTAAATGCTTTAATAATAAGGTCTTTGTCTACATTATTACAATTATTTTCAATCTTAGATAATAATTTTTCTAACATGCTTATACACTCCTAAAATCAAAGGCTGGTTAAATAACCAGCCAATACTTTTTACTAATATTATATAGTAATTTGTAGAATTATGCAATTTTAATTTATTCACTAAATAAACTAGACTAACTATTATATTTTACAAGAGACATTATATCATAATCCTTAAGTTTTTCTTTGCCGTGAAGATCTGTAAGTTCTATTACAAAATTCAAAGAAATAACATCTCCACCCATTTGTTCTATAAGTTTTGTTACCGCTGCAACTGTCCCACCAGTAGCAAGTAAATCATCTACGATAGCTACTCTTTGTCCAGGCTTTATTGCATCCTTATGTATTTCAAGTTTATCAGTCCCATATTCAAGTTCATACTCAATTTGCAAAGTTTCATAAGGTAACTTACCAGGTTTTCTAACTGGTACAAATCCTGCTCCAAGAGCATAGGCTACAGGTACCCCGAATAAAAAGCCTCTTGCCTCTGGTCCCACTATAACATCTATTTGCTTATCTCTTAAATATTCAACAATATCGTCTATTGTCTGCTTAAGAACCTTTCCATCTTGTAATATGGTAGTTATATCTTTAAAACTAATACCTTTCTTTGGAAAATTTTCTATTACTCTAATACTATTTTTAAGTTCCATTGTTATCCCCCTAAATTAAATAATATATTATTTTTACTCTTGCCATATACTAAACATTATATACTATTTTTAAGTTCCTTATCTAAATATTTTGATATCTGAAGTGCCCTATTTTTCTCTGTTGTTATAAATAACTCGACAACAATTTTAGCATTATCCATTTTTCCAACAGGATTAATTGTTGGTTTTACTGTGGATGCTAATTTTAGAACTGTTTCTTCATTAATAATATTAATATTATGTATTTTTATCAATGCACAAATTCCATAATTAGTTGTACAATTTAATTGTTTTATACCTTCTTCGACTATTATTTTATTTTCACTTTCAATCTTTTTCTTGCTATATATAGTACCTATCATTACTAAATCCATATATTTGTTTACAGATTTCATCTTGTAGTAAGTTGAAATCGCTTGAGCTAGTTTAAATGTCATCCCACAGGTGCATAATTCCTTAAATGGGTAATTGCATCCCTTTTGATTTGGATTGACAACTATAGTATGTGGGACGTGTTTAATTGGTTTATGAAAATCAGTTATTATAACATCTATCCCCATGCTTTTACATAGTTCTACTTCACTAAAAGAATTAGTACCACAGCCTAACGTTATTATAAGTTCAGGTCCTAAATATTTTATATGACCAGTAATATCTTTTTCAACTAAATCACGATTTTCACTAAGTTCACCTGGTATAAAATACTCAACATCAGCGTTGACAAACTTTAAAACTAACATCAATAAAGATATTGCAGTAATACTGTCAACATCATAAAACCCATATAAAACAATTTTTTCTCTATAATTTATCGCTTTTATAATTCTTTTTAATGCATCCTTCATTCCCTTTAATAAAAATGGATTATACATGTTATATTCTATAAAATCATTATTATTCTTTTGTATGTCTTTAAAAAAATCCACCATAAAAACTCCTCGATATTAATAGAAAACATATAATTGTAGTTTTCTATTATGTAAAATAAAAAAAACAAAGAAGTAATTAATACATCATACTTCTCTGCCCTTTGTTTTTAATTGTTTGAATCGAACCATTAATTTCGATTATGCAGTTACTTTCTTAGTTCTTTTCTTAAGAAATGCCCACATAGGACTTGCTATAAAGATTGAAGAATAACATCCAACTCCTATGCCAATTAACAATGGACCACTAAGATCTCTTATAGCTGGTACGAATACCCATACCGAAAATATACAAATTAAAACTGTAACAACTGTATTTATTGATCTAGCCATTGTTTGTGTAACGCTGGTATTAGTAATTTCTGCTATAGTTGCTTTTCTCATAATTCTCTGATTTTCTCTTATTCTATCAAATATAACAATAGTATCATTAATAGAATACCCAACTACAGTAAGAATAGCCGCTATAAATGTTGCATTTACTGGTATTTGAAATACTGCGTATACTGTAATAGTAATTAATATATCGTGTACTAATGCAAGTATTGCAGAGGCTGCAAATTTAAATTCAAATCTAAAACCAACATAAATCAACATGAAAATCATAGCAACAACTAAAGCAACTAGTGCTTTTGACTTTAATTCAGAACCAATAGATGCACCAATTGTATCTTCTGAAATTAAAGTACTAGATTTAAATTGTGTTTTAATTTCTTTTAACATGGTTGCTGTTTCATCAGCTGAAAGAGCATCGCTTTTTACAGTTATTTCGATTTCTTTAGCATCATTTATTGTTTTGGATAAATATTCACCCTTTGCGTGTTTATCAATTATTTTATCTACATCTGATTTATCAAATTTTTGATTCATATTTATAGTAATTGCTGTACCACCTTTAAAATCTATACCTAAGTTTAGACCTTTAGTTGCTATGACCCCCATTCCTATTATAATTATAATCAGAGATATAGAAAACCATAGTTTAGTTTTTTCAACTATCTTTAGCATATATTTACCCCCTCTTTACGCCAAAATGAGATGTTTTACTTATTAGTCCCATTTCAACTGCTAATTTCAATAAAAATTTAGTACATGTAAGTGCTGTAAATATACTTATAATTACACCAATTACTAGCGTTAGTGCAAAACCTTTAACCGAACCCGTTCCCATCATATAAAGAACTAAACCCGCAACTATAGTTGTTATGTTTGAATCTAATATTGATGGAAGCGCTCTATGGAAACCAGCATGTACTGAAGATTTTATTGATTTTCCAGTTTTAAGTTCTTCTCTTATTCTCTCGAATATTAACACATTAGCATCTACTGCCATACCAATTGTAAGTAGGAATCCAGCAATACCAGAAAGTGTTAAAGTGGCATTCATAGCTGAGAATGCTCCGAGAACCAAAACAATATATAACAATAAAGATATATTCGCAATAACCCCTGGTGCTCTATAATATAAAAGCATAAATAGGAATACAAATAATATTGCTACAACTCCTGCCTTCATACTTTGTGCCATTGCTGCTTCGCCTAAAGTAGCTCCAACTGTTTTAACTGAAACAGCTTTTAAAGTTACAGGCAATGCTCCTGATTTAATAATTTGTGATTTTGTTGTAGCTTCTGCTAATGTTGCACTCCCTGAAATTTCAGCCTTACCGTCTGTAATAGCTACTTGTACTGTAGGATCTGTTAATACATCTTTATCCATGTAAATAGTTATCTTTTGTCCTATAAATTTCTGAGTTGCTGCTGCAAACTTTGTCTTACCTGAGTCATTAAGTACAAGATTTATAACAGGTTTATTATCTTGACCGTATGCTGCAGTGGCATCTTTTACATCTTTACCAGTAAGAATTGTTACTTTATCAGGACCAACAAATTTAAGTTCTCCTGATTTAGCGACAGTATCAAGAATTTCTTTAGAATCAAATTTACCTGGTATTTCGATTCTAATTCTATTAAGACCTTCTTTTGCAACTAATGTTTCACTAATTCCCATTTTATTAACTCTCATAGAAATAAGTTCGATAGCCCTGTCTAAGGTTTTTGCATCAACCGCTCCACCTTGAACTTCTTCGAGTACTGAAATTCCACCTTGTATGTCTAAACCTCTGTTTATTGTTTGAGTAAATGGTTTAACCATATAGTCTCCTATTGTAAATCCGTGAAACCCTGTAAATGCTAATAATCCAACAACAAAAACACTGACTAGAAACAGTATCGTGCTTTTCTTCTTTTTCATGTTTATCCCCCTCACTGTTTACTCATAACTACAATTATATTATGATTAACAAATTTAGTCAATCTTACCTAATTATAATTTACTTATTCATAGTTTGTGCTTTTAAAGCTATAGCACATTCTATCCTCTTTTTTTGCATCTTGCATCCAATTTCATATGGTACATGCATATCTCCATTGAAATTAAAGTTATTTGCCTGGCATCCACCACTACAATAAAATTTAGCCCAGCACTCCTCGCAAGTAGGTTTATTATAAATATGGGCTTCTTTAAATTCTTTAACCATCTTTTTATTAGTAATCCCATTATATATATCTCCTATAAGGAAATCTTTATTACCAACAAATTGATGACAAGGGTATATATCACCGTCTGGAGTAATCGCCACATATTCATGACCAGCTCCACACCCTGCTATTCTCTTGTATACACAAGGGCCACCCTGCAAATCAATATTAAAGTGATAAAATTTAAAGCTTGTCCCATCCTTATATCTTTTGAGCATGTCTGCATATAATTTATCATATTGCTCAAATATCACTGGTAAATCTTCCTCTCTAAGTGAAAGATTATGTTCAGGCGGAAGCACTACTGGCTCTATAGATATTTCTTTAAAGCCTAAATCTGCCATATGTTTTATATCTTCAAAAAAATCAGTATTTTCTCTAGTGAAGGTTCCCCTAACATAATACTGTTTTGATTTATCTCTCATATCAACCATTTTTTTAATTTTAGGAAGAATGTTATCATATGAACCACTTCCATCTACCTTTACTCTAACTTTATCATTAACAGCTTTTCTGCCATCTATGCTAAGTACTATATTGCCCATGTTTTCATCCATATATTTCATAACCTCATCAGTAAGCAATGTTGCATTAGTAGTCATAGTAAATCTTATGGATTTATTATAAATTTTCTCCTGAATCCTAGCATATTTAACTATTTCTTTTATCATCTCAAAAGCCATAAGTGGCTCTCCACCGAACAAATCTATCTCGATATTTTTTCTAGGTCCAGATTTCTCTAAAACAAAATCTATTGATTTCTTGCCAACTTCTACTGACATTGCTTTTCTAGCGCCATGGTACTCACCCTCGTCAGCAAAACAGTACTTACATCTTAAGTTACAATCATGAATTATATTTAGACACAGTGCCTTTATATATGGCTCTTCTTTTGCACCACTTAATGCAATTGATTTGTATAAATCTCCTGTGTACAAAGTTTCTTCCTGAATTAAGCTTTGAATTTCGTCATATACTTCGCTAATATCTTCTATTGAATATTTATTTTTAAAATCTTCTATTAAATCTTCTTTTTTCCTAAGTTCATTTTCATCTAAAAGATCATAAACTATTTCATCTACCATATGTAGTGCTCCAGAATTTACATCAATTACATAGTGTTCATTATCTTGGATAAATTTATGAATAAGTGACAATTTTCTTCCTCCTAACTAAATTTAAAGCAGTAACCCTAAGTTACTGCCCCCGTTAACATTATTAGTTTTCACAAGCTAAGTTAGCTACTGTACAAGAAGTTTTACATGCTGATTGACATGAATTAGCACATTCCTTGCATCCTGGTTTTTTTAAACTTTCTTTGATTGTTGCTGCATTTATAGTTTTTATATGTTTCATTTTTTATTCCTCCATATCATAAAGTTGACCTGTACATCATATCATAATATTCTAGCTAAATAAAGTAATTTTATAAATTTATTCCAAGCATTCCTGATAAGGTACCTATACCTAAAGCGAGTGAAGTTCTTACTATTTCGCGCATTCCAATAGCAGCACTTCCACCACCAAAGACTTTAACTAAGTACAAAACCAACATGTAAGTCGCAGCAACCATAATACCCATTAGCCAACCTTTTTCCCCTGCTTTTTTCGCAGCGAATATAGATCCGTAAAGTACACTCACTAGTGTTATTACAATATAAAAAACGGATGTAACCTTCATGCTAGCTGGCAAAACAGTTGTTACTATAGAATAAATAACTAATATAATTAAGGTTAAAATTGAAGCCCTAAATACTCCTTCTCCAGCGTAAGAATACTTTTTTTTATTTTCCATGTAAATCCCCCCTTTTCTATAAATTCCAATAAACAAACAATTTTTTTATTGAAATCTATAATATTAATTATGATTTGAAAAGGGGTTTTATTACATAATTCATTATTTTTTCTCTACTACTGCATCAGTATTTAAATTTATAACAGTTCCAATTCCGCTTTTTGATAACTTAATTCTAGTTCTGTCTGGACCACTTTCTAGTATAATATACTCGTCTTGGATGTTGATGATTTTTCCCATCACACCGCCTTTAGTAAGTACTTCATCATTTACTTTTAAATTGTTTAAAAGTGCAGCATATTTTTTCTTTCTTTTGTTTTCTGGTATAAATATTACTAGATAAAATACTACTAGCATTAATACCATTGTAAACACACTTCCTAATTGTCCCATCTATATTCTCCTCCTTTCAATAATTGTTTCTCTAACTTATAATAAAATAATTTTCCTATAAAGATATATCTTATAGGCTAATCATATTATAGTAAATAATTATTTTCATTCATTCCACTGATCAAGTTTCTCAGCCTTAAATTCTTCAAAGCAATCATTATCAATAGCATCTCTAATATCTTCCATAAGTTTATTATAAAAATATAAATTATGAAGTACACAAAGCCTCATTGCGAGCATTTCTTTTGCTTTAAATAAATGTCTTATGTAGGCTCTAGTATAATGTTTGCATGTTGGACATTGACATCCCTCATCAATTGGTCCAGCATCTAGCTCAAATTTAGCATTAAACATATTTATTCTACCATCTTTTGTAAACACATTTCCATGTCTTCCGTTTCTTGCTGGCAATACGCAATCAAAAAAGTCTACTCCCCTTGATACAGCCTCTAATATATTACTCGGATAACCAACTCCCATAAGGTATATCGGCTTATCCTGTGGCAAATGCGGAACAACTGCATCAATAATTCTATACATTTCTTCGTGGGATTCTCCAACCGCAAGGCCACCAATAGCATAGCCATCTAGGTCCATTTTACTAATTGTTTTAGCATGCTCTATTCTAATATCCTCATATGTTCCACCTTGATTTATACCAAATAACATTTGTTTGTTATTTATAGTGTCACTTAAAGAATTTAATCTATCCATTTCAATCTTACACCGCTCGAGCCACCTTGTAGTTCTTGCTACTGAATCTACAACATATTCTTTGGTAGAAGGATTAGGTATACATTCATCAAATGCCATAGCAATAGTCGATGCTAAATTACTTTGTATTTGCATACTCTCTTCTGGACCCATGAATATTTTTTTTCCATCAATATGAGAATTAAAATAAACGCCTTCTTCTTTAATCTTTCTCATTTTTGATAAAGAAAACACTTGGAAACCACCTGAATCTGTAAGAATAGGCCTATCCCAATTCATAAATTTATGAAGTCCTCCCATTTTACGCACAACCGTATCTGTTGGTCTTAAGTGTAAATGATAAGTGTTAGACAATTCTACTTGGCAGTTAATTTCCTTTAAATCCATAGTTGATACGGCACCTTTAATTACGGCTAGAGTACCTACATTCATAAATACAGGTGTTTGAATAGTACCATGAGGTGTTGTAAATTCACCACGTCTTACTTTACCACTTTTCTTAAGCAATTTATACATAATTAACCTACTTTCTATACAATAATTACGAGTTAGCTCTTTCTTTACTATTATTTTTTAATATAAAAACATTGCATCTCCAAAACTGAAGAATCTGTATTTTTCTTTAACCGCTGTTTCATATGCTCCCATAATTAAATCTTTATCTGCAAAAGCGCTAACCAACATTATTAGTGTAGATTCTGGCAAATGAAAATTAGTTATTAATGCATCAACAATTTTAAACTTATATCCTGGATATATAAAAATGTCTGTCCATCCTGATTTCGCACATACTCTTCCATTATCATCTGCAATACTTTCAAGCGTTCTGTTAGAAGTTGTACCTACCGCAATTACTCTCCCACCATTTTCCTTTGTTTCATTTATTACCTGTGCTGTTTCTTCATTTAACATATAATGCTCTGAGTGCATTTCATGTTCTTCGACTTCTTCTGCTTTTACAGGTCTAAAAGTACCTAGACCTACATGTAATGTTACAAAAGCAATTTTAACACCTTTAGCCTTGATTTGTGCTAGTAGCTGCTTTGTAAAGTGAAGTCCAGCAGTTGGAGCTGCAGCTGACCCTTCCTCTCTCGAGTATACAGTCTGATATCTTTCTTTATCTTCTAATTTTTCAGTAATATAAGGAGGAAGTGGCATCTCTCCAAGTTTATCTAAAATTTCTTCAAAAATTCCGTCATATTCAAATTCAACGATTCTGCTTCCACCCTCTGAATCACTAATAACAGTTGCTTTAAGCTCTCCATTGCCAAAGATAAATTTAGCTCCTATCTTTGCTTTTTTACCAGGCTTAACTAAAGTTTCCCACCTATTAATGTCTATTCTTTTAAGGAGTAGGAATTCCATCTTACCGCCGGTTCCCTCTTTAACTCCAAGTAGCCTTGCTGGTAACACTCTAGTATCATTTAATACTAAACAATCACCTGGATTTAAATAATCTATTATGTTTTTAAAATGTTTATGTTCTATTTCTTTTTTAGTTTTATTGATTACCATAAGCCTTGACTCATCCCTTTTTTCAAGTGGATGTTGCGCTATAAGTTCCTTTGGTAAGTCAAAATAAAAATCCTTTACTTTCAAAGTAATACACCCTTTCTTTATGCAAAAATCATTTAAATTTTATGTCCATCATAATTAATATTATGAATTATTTAAGTTTCTTTGCTTTCTATGTCTTTTGTGGTCTATTTAAATGTTGATATGCTTTTTTAGAAGCTATTCGTCCCCTTGGTGTTCTTATTATAAATCCCTTTTGAATTAGATATGGTTCATAAACATCTTCAAGTGTACCTATCTCTTCTCCTACAAAATAGGATAATGTTTCAATACCTACTGGCCCACCATTAAAATTATCTATAATAGCTTCAAGCATTTTGTTATCTATCCTATCAAAACCTTCGTCGTCTATTTCAAGGAGCTCTGATGCAGATTTTGCTATATTTAGATCTATAATTCCATTTCCCTTAACATCACAATAATCTCTTACTCTTTTAAGCAAACGATTTGCAATTCTTGGAGTCCCCCTTGAACGTCTTGCAATTTCCACCGCAGCATCACCCGTAATATCCACTTTCAAAATAGCTGCTGAACGTATTACTATTTCTTTTAACTCTCTCTGCGTATAATATTCCATAGCACTTAACACTCCAAATCTATCACGAAGTGGGGCAGTTAATAACCCAATCCTAGTTGTTGCACCAATTAGTGTGAATTTTGGAAGATCTAGTCTTATGGATTTTGCAGATGCTCCTTTTCCTATAACAATATCAAGTGCATAATCTTCCATAGCAGGATATAATATTTCTTCTACAGATCTGTTAAGTCTATGTATTTCATCAATAAAAAGCACATCATAATCACTAAGGCTAGTTAAAATAGCTGCTAAATCCCCTGCTCTTTCTATTGCTGGTCCAGAAGTTACTTTTAAATTCCCTTTCATTTCTTTCGCAATAATATTCGCGAGTGTTGTCTTACCAAGGCCTGGCGGTCCATATAAAAGCACGTGATCAAGAGCTTCATCTCTATTTTGGGCCGCTTTAATAAATATACTTAATTTTTCTTTTATTTTGGATTGACCAATATATTCTCCAAGCTTTTGAGGTCTTAGAGAATACTCAGCATCCACATCTTCTTCTGTGATAGACGAAGTAATAATTCTTTCCTGAGTATCATCCATAGTATATTCCCACCTTAGTTCATTAAATATTTCAAACAATCTTTAATTATATTTTCAAGTGATTGTTCATGACTTACAGCACTCATTGCCTTTTCCGCTTCTTTTTCAGAATATCCTAGTGAAATAAGAGCACCCAAAACCTCCATAAGTTTTCTATCTTCTATTAAATTCATTCCTGAATTCTGTGATAGGTCTTGAGTGGTAGACTGCTCAAGATGTATCTTTTCTCTAAGCTCCAAAATTATTCTTTGAGCAATTTTCTTTCCTATACCTGGTGCCCGGATTAGAGTTTTTTCATCTCCTGATACAATAGCATACTTTAAATTTGTTACACTGCAAATAGAAAGTAATGATAAACCAGCTTTTGACCCAACTCCATTTATACTAATTACAAGGCTAAACATCTCTATTTCATCTTTTGTTAGAAACCCATACAAACCAATAAAATCTTCTCTAACAATTTGTTTTATATATAATAGTACCGTTTCATTTGTTTTAGGCATCTTAGCCATAGTACTTCCAGAAGTATATATTCTATAACCCATACCGTTATTGTCCAGTATAATATAGTCTTTATTAAAACCTACAAAAATGCCTTTTATATATTCGAACATAATACTTCCTCCTTGCTGCTTCCTTTAGGATACTAATTATTAATTGTTATCCTTCTATTTTTATAGCAACATATATTACTTTACCACCTAAACGGTATTAATTCAATAAATAAGATACATGAAAATAAAAAAATATGGTAAAAAGCCTTAAGAAATATAATTCATAAGGCTTTTTTATTAGAAAAATACATTTCTTAAAGTTTTATCCTTTAGAAAACATATTTCCTAATGCTATAGTACATATTTTATTATTTTAACTAATTCAAATTAATTATCATGACTTTAATAGACCCATAGCATAATCAAAAGCCTTTGCTGGAGATTTGAATTCTCCTTTTTCATATTCTTCGCTATCTTCCATATCTTTTTTAGTATCATCATCTTTGCTATATTTTCTACCGCGAATAAGATCTTCCATAAGTCCATCTTTTTCTTTTAGGTCAATTATTTTAATATGTTGTAATTCTCCTTTGTCTATAGCTTCAAAATCATATTTCTGCTGTTTACCATCTGCTGAATAAACGTTAGCATTAAATAGTTTACTCGCTGATATGTTTCCATTTTCATCTGTTTTATATATTGTTACCATGTCGCTATAAACACCTAAAAAATATCTATTGGCTTTATAACTATACCTATTGCTATTATTAACAAAAACAACTTCATCAGTACCCATATTAGAAACTGTGTAACCTTGATTTTTAAAATATTCATTAAGTTCTTCTTTATTTTTTCTAATTAATACTTTCGAACCATTAAAATACTTTTCAAGTACCATGTTTCTTACTACATTATCTTTATATTTAATCTTGAAAATGAATTTTGTGTCTGTTGATACCCTAGCCAAATTAGTGGTTACAGATGTTTGTAATGAATTACCGTTTTCAATGGCTTTCGATGTAAATTTTAAATATGGTAAATTACCATAAGCTTCAAGCTTTAAATCATTTTTATTCATATAATGGATTAGAGAATAATTAGCACAAACAAAAGCTATTAATATTATTGTTAAAAGTGAATATAAAATTTTTCTATTTTTCATAATTCCCCTCCTTATTTGGAATTATGTCCAAACAAAGGATTATTCATTCAATAAATTAAAATTTTTTATGATGCTCCATAGCTTTCTTTTTAATCAAATTTTTATGTCTATCACTGTAAAAACATGTAAGATTGATTTAGGTAGTATATAATAAGGTTTATAGGTTATATCCTGAAAGGAGTTATTATGACAGTTTATAGATTATCAAATGAATTAAGATTCCCTCACCCATCTCTTTCAGATGATGATGGATTACTCGCCATTGATGGAGATTTATCGCAAGAGAGATTATTACTTGCATATTCTAATGGAATATTTCCCTGGTACTCAGATGATGAACCAATACTTTGGTGGTCACCGGATCCAAGATTTATTGTTTATCCAAAAGATATAAGAACCTCCCACTCTATGAAAAAAACACTCAAAAAGAATATATATAAAGTCACCTTTGATACTCACTTTAGGGATGTTATATCTAATTGTTCAAATCTCAGGCGTGAGGCTGGCACATGGATTACAAATGAAATGATTGAAGCCTACTGCAACCTTCACACGCTTGGCTATGCTCACAGCGTAGAAACTTGGTTCAATGATGAATTAGTTGGTGGACTATATGGCATAAGCATAGGAAAATGTTTTTTTGGTGAGTCAATGTTTTCTACTATGGATAATGCATCTAAAGTTGCTTTTATTACCTTTGGGAAAGTACTAGAAAAGAAGGGATTTTCTTTGATTGATTGTCAGGTTCATACAAATCATCTTGAAAGTTTAGGCGCCGTTTATATGCCTAGAGAAAAATTTTTAGAACTTGTAAAAGATGGAATATCAAAATTGCCTTTAAAATTATCATTATAAGCTACATAATATAAAAAAATAAATCATCATGAAGACCTAAACCTTCATGATGATTATTTAAATTACTAAAATATTTTAATTATTAAGTGAAATATTCAATTATTGCCAAATCAAAATTATTGTTTATCAGTTCTGAAATATAATTCTTTATTTCCTCGCTCTCTGGTTTCTTATATACATACTTGAATTTTCCATATGGCCCCCATTTTAACACCCTTTTTTCTTCATCCATATCAAGCTTAGTATTTTTAAATCTCTGCACTATAAGTTCCTTTGCAGCTTTTGTAAATCTATGTTGAATAAGTTCAAAACTTACTTCATCTTTGTAATTTGCAAGAGCTATTTTTAACGTTTCAAACAGTTCCTTATACTCTAACTTCCAATTATCATATATCATAATAGGTGCAATTATAAATCCTATTGGGTACCCAGCAGTTGCTATTTTTTTGACTGCGCCTATTCTTTCTTTAAAACTTGAAGTATTATGTTCGAAGTTATCTATTACATAAGGCGTGTTTAAAGTAAATCTAAATTTTGTATGTTTATTGTGTTTTAGTTTCAAAAATGGATCAACATCATCAAACTTAGTTACAAGTCTAAGTCTTCCATTCTCACTTCTCCCAAAAAACTCTATGCATTTTTTTAAGTTTCCACTTAGGTGTTCAAGTGCAATTGGATCAGTTATACTGGCACATTCAAAAGAAGTAATACTTGGCAAGTTAGAATCTATATACGTCTGTATATTTTCTAAAATTTCTTCAATATTTAAGAATATTTTCATGAAAGGCTTCTCACCTTGTGTAGTTTGCAGATAACAATATTCGCAATTTGCAGGGCATGAACTCGAAAGCGAAAATTGGTAATCTGCGGATGGTTTACAACTCACTAATTTCTTTTGACCATTTGTTGTAAAAAGAACAGTCTTTTTAGCTGTTACATAGTTTTTCTCGGGAGACCCAGCGTCTATTACAACTTTTTTTGAATTAACTATAGGTACCTTTAATTCTTCTAGATATTTTATTGTTCCTTTTGATTCCTCATATTTTAATAATTTCGGGTCTATATATGCAATATCTGGTATAAATAACTTCATTAACTTCACCTCATAGGTATTGTTTTATTAAATAAAGTTATTTATACACTTATCCTATTCATAAAATTACATATTTGAAAAACTTATCTAATATTGTACTTATTAATCACCTTGTTTTTTAGTTTTTTACCCAATGTCTCTCCTAAAAATCTATCAATCATATCATCCTTAGTAGCTTTACCGTCTATAAATATATTGAATTTTTTGCAAAGCTTGCTTAAATCACTTTTACTTATATCATAAGTTTTAATAAAACTTTTTGCAGTTTTAATACTAGTCATAGCAATTATTCGTTTATACATTTCATCATTAGTCATGCTAACACCTCTAATCTTTTATTTATCAAATACATTAACATTATATCATCTTAAGCCTCATCAATACATCAATTATAATAAAATCTATTACTTAATTATATTTTAAAACAAAATAACTGATTGTAGCATAGTCCTACATCCAGTTATTAATTTTAATTTCTCGTAATATAGCTTAATGACATTTCTCATATACACTTATATTAAAATGGAGTGCAGTTGAAAGTTTAGAAGTTTCAATCGCTTTTTCTCTCATAGCATTGTCAAAAGTCCAATAGTAGGGTGTCATTCTTATAAGATTTTTTACACTTTCCCTATCTTCTAAATGAATGTTATACTTAACTTCTGATCTTTTTATTAATTTAAAACCCTCAAAAGTTGTTTCTTTTTCCTCATGTTTTCTAGCATTTACATATAATATCTCTTTTAAACCATATAAATGCTCAATCCCCGGTGTTACAACTACCAATTTCCCATTATCTTTTAGAACCCTTTTAAGTTCTAGATCATCAGAAGGTGCAAAATTTCTAATAATAACATCTATAGTATTTGGCATTATGGGTAAATTAAAATTGCTGCTTACTATAAAGTTTATTCCTTTATCCCTCTTAACTGCATAAGTAACTGCGGATTTCGATATATCTACGCCAAAAAAATTAAATTGCTTACTTAAAAGACATTTAGATTCATTTGCATATATAGCTTCCTTAAGTCTTGATAAAAAATATCCTTCTCCACATCCGGCATCAAGTATGTTTATATTCTTTTCACTTATATTCGATATTATTATCTCATTAAGTCTATCTGAAAAAGTGTGATAATACCCTCTATTTAAGAAATCTTTACGACCTTCCATCATTTCCTTACTATCTCCAGGATCTTTGGTTTTCTTTTGATTAGCTAATAAAAGATTAATGTATCCTTTGCTAGATATATCATAACTATGATTATTTAAACATACGCATTGTTTTTCATTTTTTTCAAGACTTAAATTGCAAACAGGACATTTTAATATAGACTGCATATTTTCTATTGACACAAAATCACTACCTTCCAAAGAATGAACTAAATTACCTTGTGCGTGTTTCTTACATAATTAATCGTCTGTAAATTTAGATTTGCTTTTTTCGCTAAGATTCACTCCGATTAAATCTAACAAGAATATAACTATTGGTATACCTAGTAGAAGACCCCATGTTCCCATAAAATGTTCTGATATTATTAATGTTGCAAAAGTGAAAAATATTGGAAGATGTGTAGTATCAGACATAAACTTTGGATTTAAAATATAACTTTCAATCGCATGAATTATAAAAATCATAATGAGCACAAAAAAAACTTTAACTACCCCACCTATTTTTAAAGCAATTAAGCATAATGGTATTAAAGAAATAAATACTCCAGCCACTGGTACAAGACTTAAAATAAATATCATAAATGCAAGAGCAAATAATTGTGGAAAACCCATTATAGTAAGTCCTATAATTGATAATACTGTATTTGTAATTGCTATCATTATTTGAGCCTGGATTACTTTACCAAAAGAATTTAAGAAGTTGTTTCCAAAATAACTAAAATAATTATATGCACCCGATACTCTACTATGTTTAAACTTGTGGACAAAGTTTAAAATACTCTTCTTTTCTAATATAAATACTAGACTTAATAGGAGTGCCATAAAAAAATTAATACTCCATTTGCCTAAATTTGTTACCAAAAGCATAATACTTTGAATACCTGATTTAGCATAACTTGCTATGTCAATTTGATTAACTATTGGTGATAGATAAGGCATAACACCTTTTGTGTTTTTCGCAAAATCAATATACTCCATCTTGTCTAAAATAAGTAAACTTTCAGATATTGCTATTGGTATATATTTTACTGCTAGGAGCGTTATAGTTGCTGTAATAAACACATATATAATTATCGTAATAATGGTTGGACTTACTTTTATAATTTTATTGATTTGGTAAACTAATAAACTTTGCATACTGTTCACTAAATAAGTAATCATAAAAGTTAATAAAATCAAATCAAAAATGGATCTTATTAAATACGCGAATAATACTAATGCTAAAAACAACATTATTTTCATAATTGACTCTTTCTTACATATCTGCTTTATCGATTGCATTTAAAATACTCCTTCATTTTCTTTTATTATTTACTTTAAATATGTACTGCATTTTCTCTCACTTATATCAAAATAACAAATTATTTTTCAACTAGTTCATTATAGCAAATTTTTTAACTTATTTCTATTAATTACTCCTAATAACCTTAATCATTATGATTATAAATTAAAGTTTAATTTTTATAATTTACTATAATGCCCTAAGTATAAGAAAAATGGTGTATAATATTAATGCATCTAATAATATTAGATCCTAAATAGAAAGTTTGGTGGTGAAAATAAATGAAACCAATAATTATGTTTGTAACTGAATGGTGTCCATACTGTAAAAAAGCACTTGGTTGGATGGAAAATATAAAAAAACAAAATCCACAATATGCTGATATTGAAATTAAAATAATCGACGAAGAGTTAGAGCCTGATATAGCAAAACAATATACATACTATTATGTCCCTACTTATTATGTTGATGGCATAAAGGTTCATGAGGGAGTTACCTCTAAAAGTATTGTTAATAATATATTTGAAAAAGCTTTTAAATAAAATGGTTTCTTAATTAAAAATCAATAAAAACATTATGAAGATGGTCTTAAGTTATCCTCTTGATGTTTTTATATTTTATAATTATGAACTTCTATTCTAAAATTATTTTCTAATTTTATGTAATTTATCACTCTTTCAATCTTTATAGTAGATAAATCATTATTTTTTGACATACTTAAAGTACTTTTTCTTATTTCTGCTAATGCTGATTTATAAATGGTTATTTTTCTATTATATTTATCTATCCTATCATTAAAATCATGTATCTCTTTTCTTATTTTATTTTTTCTTTCATCACATTGTTTTATTTTTGTTTTTATACTTAACTCATTAGAATAATTAGAATAAACTGCTATATATTCCTTAATAACTAATTTTTTGATAATTTTAAATTTTTCTCTACTCAGAAAAATATCAAGTGCTCCATATAATATTCTGCTTTGTTGCTTTTCTTCATTAAGATTATTCTCTAATTCCTTTATATAAAATTTTACTTCTTTAATATTTTCCCTATTAACTTTAATCCTATCTCTTAATTCTATTTTATTCTTTTCATTATCCACAATTCTAGATTTATTTAAACTTACACTTTCAATAAGTTCTTTTTTATTCAATTCTAAAGATTCACTCTTAAACTTTTGCATCTTAAATAATTTGCATATGTCTATTCTATAATTAGTTAAGATTTCAACTAACTTTTTTAATTCTTCTGATTTTTCTACAATAGAATCGTTCAAATCAAATTCCTCTACAATAGAACTAAATATAACATTATCTTCTGACGTAAAAATCATAAATTATAACCCCCTTATAAATAATATTAATTTTTGATTGATGTATACTTTTTTAATTATGGGATATACTATTATTGTAGTCGACAAACAAACATTAAACTTATAGTAGGGAGATGTTAGTTATGTTAAATAATAAATTATTTATAATTTTAGGCGCAGGCAGTATTGCTAGGGCTAAAAATGGAGACTATTAATTAATTCTGTATGAAACTTAAAATACAGAGTAGTAAAGCCAATGATTATTTAAAAATAATCATTGGCTTTATGCTTTTTATTCTATTTATCTTGTTGCTCCCGTGTTTTTAGATTGTGATCGCCCTTGCTGGTTTCTTCCATTTCGTCTGGCATAACCATTAGAACGTGATTTTCCAGTAGACACTTTCTTTGCATCATCCTTACTTGCTATTACTACTATATTACTTGCAGGATAAGGATGATCCTCTATTACTGGTATTGATTTTTTTATAACCTTCTCAATATCCTTAAGGAATGGTTTTTCTTCTACATCACAAAACGATAATGCAACTCCACCGAGTCCTGCTCTTCCAGTTCTTCCTATCCTATGAACGTAGGTCTCTGGAATGTTGGGTAAATCAAAATTAATTACGTGAGATAGTTCATCAACGTCTATCCCTCTTGCTGCAATATCTGTAGCGACGAGAACTCTTGTTATTCCCTGCTTGAAATTATTTAAAGCAAGCTGCCTCGCACTCTGTGATTTATTACCATGTATAGCTTGAGCCTCTATACCTTCATTGTTTAAATCCTTAGTGATTTTATTTGCTCCATGTTTTGTTCTTGAAAATACTAAAGCAGAAACTATAGATTTATCTTTTAACAGATGAATAAGCAATGATTTTTTATCTTTTTTATCTACAAAATATACTGCTTGTTCAATAAGTTCTATAGTTGATGAAACCGGTGTTACTGCTACTTTAACTGGATTAACAAGAATATTATCTACAAGCTTTGAGATTTCACCAGGCATAGTTGCTGAGAATAACATAGTCTGTCTAATCTTAGGCAATTGGGCTATTATTTTTTTTACATCACGTAAAAATCCCATATCAAGCATACGATCTGCCTCATCAAGTACAAACATCTCAACATGATGTATGTTTATAAATCTCTGCTGCATAAGATCAAGTAATCTACCAGTGGTTGCAATTAAAATATCTACTCCATCTTTCAACGCATCAGTTTGTTTTTTTTGTGATACTCCTCCAAAAATTACAGTACTAGTAAGATTCATGTACTTACCATACGAATCGAAACTCTCTCCAATTTGAATTGCAAGTTCTCTTGTCGGTGCGAGTATTAAAGCTTTAATATTTTTTGGTCCTTTTATAACCTTTTGTTTTCCACAAAGAATTTGTAGTATAGGAATAGCAAACGCTGCAGTTTTTCCAGTACCTGTTTGAGCACAGCCTAGAAAGTCCTTACCTTCTAATATACTAGGAATTGAGGCCTCTTGGATAGGTGTAGCTTCCACATATCCCTCATCATTTAATGCTTTTTTTATTGGTGTAATGAGATTTAAATCTTCGAATAACATTTTTTCTCCTTTGGAAGTGGCTGTCTTGAACTTTAAATGTCACAAATCACTAATATCCTGTTATGAATCTTCTTGAAAATTGGAAACAACAACTTTCTTCCATGATTATATTGCATCTAAGAAACCACCCTTTATTAGTGATATGAGCATATTTAGGCTGATTAATCTTCATTTAACTCTGACTTTATAGGTCTTTGATATATAAATAAATATGTTTCATTTTTATCAACTTCAAATTTATAATTTTATAATTTAAATATTCGTAACACTCATATTTTTTAATTATAACATATTTCTAGTCTTCTAGCTATTATTCTGGTTTTTATAACCCATAATAAACAATCTATTAAGTTTTTTTAATTTTTTTCATATACTAATTTAAAGTGAATATAAATGACGAATTATCATAAACTACACTTATAAAATATATTTTATTTACAAAAGGAGACATTTTTATGAATGAAAGCTTTAATTTCCCCATAAGTATACCTAAGCAACACCAAGATAAGCAGCCAGGTTTTGAAACACTAATGAACCCAAGACCTATTTTTGAATATCCAAATTGCATAGGTTCTGAAAAGCTAATGAATAAAGTTGCCCTAATCACAGGTGGTGATAGTGGGATTGGTAGAGCAGTTGCTCTTGCATATGCAAGAGAGGGTGCTGACATAGCCATAGTGTATCTTAATGAACATGAAGATGCGACAGAGACTAAAAAACTTGTTTGTGCAAAGGGTAGACAGTGCATTTTGATTCCTGGAGATATTGGCGACGATGCTTTCTGCGTAAATGCTGTCAGTCAAACAATAAAAGAATTAAGTAAAATAGATATTCTTATAAATAACGCTGGAGAACAACATCCTCAAAACAGTATTGAAGATATTACAAAAGAGCAACTAGAGAGAACTTTTAAAACTAATATTTTTGGAATGTTTTATATGGTTAAGGCAACATTACCATATTTAAAGGAGGGAGCTACAATTATAAATACTTCCTCAGTCACTGCCTACAAAGGGCATAAATCATTAATTGATTACTCCTCAACTAAAGGCGCGATAGTTACATTTACTCGTTCGCTCGCTCTTTCCCTTGCAAGTAGAAAGATACGAGTAAATGCCGTAGCTCCAGGTCCCATATGGACACCACTTATACCCTCATCTTTTAGTGAAAATGAGGTTGGTGAATTCGGAAGTAATACACCTATGGGAAGACCTGGTCAGCCCGTTGAACTTGCTGAAACATATTTGTTTTTAGCATCAAATGGTGCATCATATATAAGTGGTGAAACTATTCATGTTAATGGTTGTACTGTTATAAATGGATAATACATCCCACTAATCAATTAGCATAGTTTATATTATTTTCGTACTCAAAAAAAAAGATGAGTAAATAGGCAGCAATACCTTGCTGCCTATTTACTATTAAGTATATCCCTTCAAATTATCATTGCTTAATCATGTATTAATACATATAGACATATTTTTTTATATTTTGGAAAAATTCATGTATTTTCTGTTAATATATCCACACATATAATAATAGCTCATTGGCAATTATATATAGCAAAAGTATTATTAAAAGTGATTTGACTTTTATAAATTTGTACTATTAATATTATTTTTATAAAGGGGGAATTTCATCATGAGAAAAATGCTTATTGTTATACTTATTGTAAGTTTGCTTTTTAATATAGGAAATATATCAATAACCTCTGCTGCAAATGATACAAACAAAAAAGAAAATAGCAATATATACGATGTAACAATGAAACAAGATATTTTATGCTTAATGATTGCTTATCCTGAATATATTAAAAATATAGAGAAAAATAACGGTTATGTATATCTAAACATGAAATCAGGCAGAAAACTATGCTACGATGATAAAAAAATAAAGAGCATTCAAGAAAAACTTGTAAACCCAGACCTTCAAGACACCTTAGATCAAATTTATCCTTTATCTCCTATTAGATCTATTATGACAGCAGATTTTGATCCAGGACGTTATAGATGTTACGGGTTATTATCTGAAGTTTATGGTACATCAAAACAAGTCATAGAAGATAACCTTACAAAAGTTAATATTATTTACAATAATTATCAATTTAACAAGAGCAATAACGCATCTAATTCATTACAAACAGTTATGGAAGAATTAAAGCCTTTATTAAAAACGAATCAAAACTTGAGAAACTGTCTTTTGCCTTGCAGTGGCACCTTTAACTATCGAGTAATTTCAGGTACTAATAGATTAAGTCCACATTCTTTTGGAATTGCTATTGACCTTGCCAGTGACAAAAGAGACTATTGGAAATGGTCTACCAAAGATGCTGGAGAAAAAAGACTATCATCATATTCCACTGAACTTGTGGAAATCTTTGAAAAAAATAACTTTGTTTGGGGTGGTAAATGGTCCCACTTTGATATTTTACATTTTGAGTATAGACCTGAAATAATTTTAAAAGCACGCTATTTTCCAAATAGCAACGTTCTAAAAAAGACATGGTATGAAGGCGCTCCTATACAGGAGATTTCTATAAAAAATGCGATAGATAAAATTGATTCATTAATAAAATAATAGGAGTATAATATTATGAATTTACGTAAAATTGAAAAATCACAATCATTCAAACTTAAATTACTTATATTTGTCATCCTTCTTTTATCAATGCAAGTATATATTAGTAGTTATGCAAATGCTATTACTGATGAATCAAAAAAAGAAGTAACTAATTATATAAACCAAATTTTTAAAAATAGAAATAAAGCTATATTAAATGGTGATTTAGAATTAATACAATCATTTTATAATATGGACACAAAATATGGTACCTGGGCATATGAGTATGAAAAGAAAAAAATGGATTATATTAATAATTGGGCCGAAAAACAAGGAATTAAATTTACGGATATTGTTCCAACTTTAATTATAAAAAGGATTAAAGAAAACAATGATAATTTTTCAATATATTTATTGTGTTCAACTGAATACAAATATATATATATAGATCAACCAAAACTTGAAAACACATCAAGGATTGGAACATACCACAACTTGCAACTTATGAGTAAAGATGGTTCTTGGGTTATTTCTAAAGAATGGTACAAAGACCCTTTCGCAAATTCTTTAGACCTAAGTAATATAAAAGCAGATTCAATAAAAGAATATATATTATTTCAAAAACCAAGAGATTTAAAAAACATTGGGCAAAGACGAATAGATACTGTAAAATATGCTGATAAATATTGTGGTGCTGCGAGCGACAGTGAGTATAAATATAACATGCTTTATCGTGACTATAATCCTCAAGGTGGAGATTGTGCAAACTTTGCATCCCAAATTCTTTTTGAAGGAGGAAAATTCAGAAAAAATTCCACATGGAATTCAGATAAAAACGGAGCAACAAAAGCTTGGCTTAATGCAGATAGCTTTAAAAGATATATGATATATAGCGGTAGAGGATCCGTGATTGCCTATGGAAGTTATGACAAAGTATATAAAGCTAGTTATAAATTACTGCCAGGTGATATTGTTGCTTATGAAAATAAAAATGATATTACTCACATTTCTGTTGTTACAGGGGCTGATTCAAGAGGATACTCTTTGGTTAGTTGCCATAATTCTGATAGAAGTAAAGTACCTTGGGACCTTGGATGGAGTGATAAAAATATTAAATTTTGGTTGATTAGCGTTCACTTTTAATAAAATATTTCAAACAATAAATTATAAGGAGATGAAATTTATATGAAAACAGAAGAACAAATCAAATCAGAAGTAACAAGGCAAGTTATCGATAATATGAAAACATCTTTAAATGATGAATTAACTGAGGTTGAAAAGGAATTTGAAGAAACTTATAAAAGTAAACTTGAACAAGAAATACAATACACTTTAGAACTCTCCGAGACTGGTCTTGCACATAATTCAAGTAAAACAATAAAAGTAGAGAACAAAAAGTTGCTACAACAATTAGATAATATAAGAAGCGACAAAATTAAAGTTGAGAATAAAATAAAAACTTTAAATGAATTTGAGAATATATAAATCTAACAATCTTTTAGCTCCAATTTGACATAAGCCTATGAGTTTTATAGGCTTATTTATTTTTTTATTCTATATATACAAAAAATCAAATCAGCTACCTATTTATATTTTTTCGCTAAATTGAAATATATAAATTATGTTCAATAACTAATTGACCAATTTAAGTCAAAAATGCTATTATGAACTAAGTAATTGAAATATAAATAATATTTGGTAGGTGATTAATCTATGAGTCAGTGTAACTGTACTAGTTGTAATAACACTCTATGCGCGAAAAAAGTTCCCATATTTTCTTCGCTTTCAGATGAGCAGATAAAAAAAATTGTAGATATGACGGGACATAATTCTTATGAAAAAGGAGATATCCTATGTCGCGAAGGAACGAAATCTGATACTTTATTTATAATTAATGAAGGCGGAGTAAAGATTTCAAAACTCACTAAAGATGGTAAGGAACAAATTGTTCACATTCTAACCAGTGGTGACTTTTTTGGTGAACTAAGTCTTTTTAATGATAACGAGACTTATAATTTTAACGTTTACGCTATATCCCCACTAAAAATATGTACACTTACTAAGCAAAACATGGATGGAATTCTTATAAATAATCCTGAAATTTCTTTGAAATTGCTTCAAGTAATTACAAAACGTTTAAGTCAGACTGAAAATCTTGCTCAGAATCTTGCTACAAATGATGCTGAAATTAGAATTGCTTATATGATATTAGTATTTGCTGAAAAATATGGTGTTTCTACCGCCCAGGGTCTTCAGGTTAAGTTACCTATTAATCGAGAGGAGATGGCAAGTTATGTAGGGGTAACAAGAGAAACAATAAGCAGAAAGCTTAGTAAATTTGAAGATTTAGGAATTTTAGTTCATAAAGGTAATAAGCTATTAGTCATAAAGTCGTTAGATATGTTAAAATCCTATGTGGAATAAATAATAATATTCCTTTGCTACTCTAGTTGACTTATGCTTTTTAATATAGTATTATTTATTTTAGTAAATAGATTATATTATGATATATTTATATTTTGTAATTGATAAGGAGAATTAACTTACCATGAATATTTCTACTAAAGGAAGATACGGTTTAAGAGCAATGGTAGATATAGCTGTGCATTCATTTGGTGACTATATACCATTAAAAATTATCGCTGAAAGACAAGCAATTTCTGAAAATTATTTAGAACAAGTTTTTTCAATACTTAGAAAAGCTAAACTAGTGAAAAGTGCGAGAGGATCCCAAGGTGGTTATACCCTTTCAACTGAAGCATCAAAAATCACAGTAGGTGAGGTTTTAAGAATACTTGAAGGTGACTTAAATATCGCAGGTGATGATGATGGAGCTGCAGGTCTTGATAATAACATAAAGGTTTGTATAGACACTATCGTATGGCAGGAAGTTAATAAACAAATTAATAAAGTTATGGATTCTGTAACTCTACAGGACCTAGTAGAAAAATATAAAAGTCTAAATGCAGAATATACCTTAGATTTTATAATATAAATAAAGAATAATGGCACCTGTATTATACAAGTGTTGTTATTCTTTATTTATGTTTATGACCATTTTATAATTTATATGTATATATTAATTCTTAAATATAAGCATAATTTAAATGTTTAATCACCTTATAAGTTTACATTTCATATATTGAAATGCAAATGATAAAAAGGGAGAACATATATGGAATTAATTTTATCTGCATTATCATTTAGCTTATCCTCTAACCTAGATAACGTAGTTATAGGAATTGCTTACGGAATAAAAAAAGTAAAAATAGGGATAATTGCAAATCTCATAATAGCAATTGTAACATCTACAGCAACATTTTTATCTATGATAATTGGGGCTTATATATCGGAATTTTTGCCTCGCGCTGCAGCCAATGGAATAGGTGCTATTATTATTATTATTTTGGGATTATATTTTGTATCCCAAAGCATAATAAAACTTGTTAATAATACTAAGTCAAAGGAACTTGCCTTAAAAGATATTACTGATATGATAGAGTATGCTGAAAAATCAGACTTAGATAATTCTGGTGATATAAGTAATAAAGAAGCACTCATTATAGCATCTGGATTAACCTTTAATAATTTAGGAACAGGTATTGCCGCAAGTATAACCGGAGTTAGTATCCAGTTTACAGTCATATCGACATTTATATTAAGTTTTCTTGCAATCAAATTTGGTGAAGCTGCAGGTAATCATGTCTTGGGTAAAATTTTAGGTAAATTTGCCCCATTATTTTCAGGTATATTGCTAATATTACTTGGTATTATTGAATTTATAAATTAACATTTTTAAATTTATATCATATAGATTATTAGTAAATACTATTTGAAATATCCAAAACCATAAACAGACCTAATACAATATAAGATATTTTGTATTAGGTAATCTTTCTCTTTTAGATTTATTTCAAGTAAATTATAATAAACATAGATAATTATTGTTATTAAGAGTAAAATTAGGAATATAAACATTTATTGTTAAACAAAGGAGGAATAATTTTGGATGTAAATCAAATATCACAATTATCACAGCTTATGGGTATTGGAGGCACACAATCAGTTACAGGGGTTTCAGGAAGTGATGCTAGTACCGGTTTTGAAACTTTGCTTAAGCAACTAGTGGATAGTTCACAAAAACAGACTTCAAATAATGTTGGGGCAAGTACTCCTATCATAAGCAATAAAACTAGTGGACTCGATAGTATATCATTACAATCCCAAAAGGCTCAACAACTTCAACAGATGGTCATGCAACAAATGATGCAAATTATGACAACTCAAGATGCAGACAGTAGTTCAAGTACTGGTACAGATGGAAGTAACGGTAGTTCAGAAAGTCTCTTTCCAAGTACAAACAACAATAAAGACTTATCTCAATTAATACAAACTATAACGCAACAACAAAACAGTACCGGTAATAGTACTAATATTAATAATAATTCAAATTTAATAAGCACGGTTCTAAGTAATAGTACTTTATAAATTTAAAATTATATGTGTTTTATTGGCAAATTAAAAGCACCCATACTTTGGGTGCTTTTAATTAATTGTTTTCACTTTATGCTTATTACTTCCTCATTTAGTTCAAATAAGTCCTGCAAAATTCCATCAATAATATTTTCATCAATAAATGCTTTCAATTTCGGATTACGTTCTTCTGTATTAATATACTGAAGAAAATACCCACCCACTTTTTTTGCAATACTTAATTTAATAGATATATTTTGCTCTATTCCATCCTTATTAAATAAAATAAAAGTAACGTTATTATCGGTATATTTTATACATACTTTTTTATAAAATTTAATATCTATATATTCATTTAAATCTGTTATTGCTCGAATATTTTTTATATTATATTTATCCAAATTTTTATTAAAAACATCCACAAAGTTTTGCATTGCTTTGCTAATTATAGTTTTATCAATAGTCATATTTCTAAATTGCAAAACTAATTCTTCCTTCCAATTCATCTTATTCACTCCCCCTTATGAAATATACTTCTACTTAATTTTAAATGTATATAAATACCTGCAATATATATCCTCATATTAACCTATTCATAAGAAATAAAAAAGATACTGTATTTATGTGTATTTAATTATATTCTACATAATGAGTACACCCTATAGGATAGACCTTTCCTTGTCTACTCTATAGGGTATATTTTAATCTTCATTATTTCTTAACTACCTAATACTTTCACTCACATGGATATATATAATTAGCTGCAGTACGTACTTCTATTTCATCTGGGTCGCTTCTATCATCGTCTGGAAGCACAAATACTAGTTTACGTTCAATTGTACCACATTCATTGCTACTACATTCATTTCTACATACTGTAGTAATAAATCCTCTAAATGCAAGTATTCTATGGAATTGGTCATATATAATACATGCAACAGCAACTTTTTTATCAAAACATACATTATTTACTTGTATTCTTACAGTCAATAGTCTAGCACCATGTTTTTCCATGTCTACTGGATCTGCATTAATAACGCTACATAAATCACATGAACATTTATCACATTTATCATTTTTACCCATTTAATAAAACTCCTTTTCATATAAAATTTTACATATATCTATTCAATATATTTTCAACATAAACTTTTACATTGATATATGTTCTCCTAAATAAGATTAATATCTTAATTCAGATCTAAAATTAGTTAAATTAATGGGTTTATATATAATTTTGATAATGTATACTCTACACTATAATATATTCAGTTATAAATATTTTTGTGAATAAAATCAAAGATAAAGAGCCCTAAGAAATTACTCAGCGCTCTTTAACTATTTTTAAAATTAATAATTACTACTTCACTACATCTTTTACATACTAATACAGCAGTTCCATCATTACAGTTCTTAAATTGAAATTCTGTAATAGGTCTATCTGTTTTCAGGTCTTCAACATTTCCACACTTGCAAAGTAACTTCATTCTAAATCCTCCATTCACTCAAACATCCTTAAATTATTGTACATCAAATCTTAAAAAATATCCACTATTGAATAGTTAATACATTCCTAAGTTTTTAATTTTAAGTGTCAATTTTAATTAGAGAGCATATTATATAATGACTAAAGTCAAGGAGTGATATTATGTCGACGTATGAAAATAGACAACCTTATACTGATTGTTGTAAAGATTATTATGATAGGTGTGATTGTTGTGACCCATGGATTGAACCATGGTCTGACCCTTGGAGTGATCCTTGGAGTGAGGATAATTGTTGTAGAAAAGAACATTCCAATAAACATTGCTATAAAGAAAACTAATATAAAAGCGGAGTTGATATTTAAGCGCAACTCTGCTATTTTAAAATGTAAATAATTCTTTTATATTGCTTAAATAAAAAAGTTTCAGCCTAAGCTAAACCAAATTCTATATTAATTATTCTTTATATTTTTCAATATATTCTAAAAGTGCCATACTAACTAAATCCATGCTTTTACAATCTTCATGCTTTTCTGTAAAATCCTTAAACTTATCCCAAACATACGAATATACTCTAATAGTATTTGTCGTCTTGAATTCTTCGTCAAGCATCTCCTCATCAATCTTTAATTCTTGTGACTTCGATGTATCAATTATAATTTTATAATCGGTTTTTTGCTTTTCTATTTCAGTCTTATCTGCTACTTTTTTCTGTTCTTTTACAAAATCATAAGCTGAATCAATAGCTTCATCTATGCTATCAGAATTAAAGCTCACACAAGGAATTGTATCATCTAATGTTAAACAAAACTTAGAACTTGATTGGATTTTCACCTTAAATCCTGCATCAATTAATTTCTCTAATTTATTCATTATTTGCACACCCTTTACTTTTATATTTATTAATACATTTTTTAAATGTATTTCGGTTATTTATAAATTTAGTATGCCTTGCATTAAAGTATATTATTCCATAACACAAAATTCTTGCAACTTCTTAAATACTTATTATGATTAATTTTTATATTTCGTGACCATTCTGTATATGTTGCTGACGATCCCGTTTTACAATACTTTTCATTATCTACCTTAACCTCATCACTTTCCATCTCAAGGACAAGTTTTTTCATAAGTTTTTCATATTCCTCTAGTTTCTCTTTGGGCTCATTTATAAAAAATTCGTGATTTACATATGAATGTGTTTCATATATCTTTTTACCTGAGATTATTGCACCTTCTCTAAGTACTTTATCATATGAATACAAGTCTCCAATTTCTTCTATCACCACTTCAGGGTATATTTTATGCAATCCTTCAAAGGTATTTGCAATTATATTTAATTCTTCTATTGTTAGTGAATCTAAATCCCAACATGGTTTAATATTTAAGTTTTCATAATATGCATTAACTTCATCAATATCTTTTAACTCCATTAATATACGCCACCCTCATAAATTAATTACAACTACTTCTTCTTAAATACTTTACTTAATCCAACAGCTATTTCACTAAAAGTCGCAAAATTATTTATAAATTTTTCTCTATTAAAATACTGCTCTATTCTTTGCTGTTTCTCTGATTTATCTGCTTCCTCTTTTATTTGAATCTGTTCTTCAGACACTTCTTTCTGAATATCTTCTAGTACTTTTAAACAAACACGTGAATTAGATATTTTTCTTTTGTTAATGCTTTTAAACCATTCGTATATAAACAACATTATCAAACTTAAAACTACATATGATGTTGAAATCCATATATTTAAAGATCCCCCTAATTCTAAGGAAAAAAAGCAAGTTGCCAATATTGTAAATATAAGAGCAATAGTTGTTATGTACACTCCAAAATAATTTATATCTATTAGTTTTTCTTCTATTATCTTTTTCAACTTTATTTCTTCATATTTTATGAATTTAGAATCATATTTATATTCCCCATAACTATCATAGGCTTTTTTATAATTATTTTTTATATCGTTACGACTATTTTTATCATTTAGAATTTCCTCAATATTTTTCACTTTAAATTTAATTATTATCACCTCAACATACCATATTCGACCTGAAGTGATAAAAACCCTTTCTTTAGTTTTTAAGTAGATAAAAAGCACCCAAATGGATGCCCTTAACTCTTATATATTTAATTACAAAACTATTAAATGATTTTTAATAATTCATCTATTTCTTTTTCATTTATTTCACCTTTAAAGACTTTATATTTAGGTAAATTATGTTCTTCTAAAAAATTCTTTAGATATTCCGTTGTAAATTCATCACTATTACTTTTAATAGTATTATTATTCTTTTCTTTAAACCATGTATATGTTTTTATGCGCTCTAGAAGTGATTCATTTTCTACAACTCTTACATAATATCCATCATTAAAATATATTCTATAATATATTTTTTTATCATCTTCTTCTACTTTAATAATATAATTTAATTTATCTTCTCCAAGTTTAGTTGCTGGAGTTTCATTCCTTATACTAATAACTTCTAATAAATTCATATTAAACCATCTCCTAACCATACATTCTACAATTAAGAGACAATTCCCTTCTTTTTTACCATAATTATATAAATTAAGATAATATTATGTAAGTCACCCTAAACCATATGTTGTAATCAAAAGTTTACACTCTATTTTATGTATTATTTTACAATTTTGTTTCTATGTGTTATGATGTCGATAATAATTATAAAGCTTACGATAATATACTAGCGTTATTATCCGAAAATGAAGGTACTAGAATACTTTCATTTTTTTCTATGTTAACATTTGACCATAATAGTCCCGTCTTAATTTTACTTATTAATGAAGAATCACAACCATATTTCGCCGCAATGTCTTTATTTTCATTTTATCTTCTGCTAATAACGCTTTTATTTCTATAACTTTTACTCTATTTAATATTCTTTTATATTCCTTTGAACAAACCGCTGGATATTTATTTAAAACAACCACACCTTCTAGTTTTCTATAGAAATCTCTGTAATTATTTTCCAAATTTCTCGCTTCCTTTGCACTAAGACACACTTGTAATATTTCCATTTTTACGATATTTGTTCTATCGTATACTTTTTGTAATTCCTTATAATGATGTACACCTCTGCGTAATTTACTTGGATTCCCTACTATTCTATCTCCTAAAACACCACTTGCAATCAGCACGTAATTTATCTCTCCTTCTACTACATGTGTTGCATAAACTCCCTGACTTTCTCTTAATTCTTTTATCATTAAAAACACCATCCTAAACCGCTGAAAGCCTCTAACCTTTCTAGTCCTCACTGTAATTAAATTTATTAATAGCACTTACTTCTCAGAAAGGTGGAGTGGCAAAATCAGATGGAAATAATTTCACTCTGAAAACTCAGAGCACATTATCAGAACAGATAGGAATAAGTAAGCAACAGTAATCTAGATCTTATTATAAGTAAATGTCGGTTTTGTTGATTTTTTATTGAGGATATATACACTTTTTACTTATCATACTCTTAATGAGTTCTACGAATGATGTTAGATATAATTAGTAATGAAAAATTTTCAATTGACTACGTTTTGTTAGTTCAAAGACTCCGTTTTGTTAATCAGTTTCATTTATGTATATGTTGACCCATTGAATTTACTTAGCTCGTTAGAATATAAAAATTATATTAACGTGAAAAAAACCTATTTCACTAACCAAAAGTAGTCAATAGGTTTTAATCAATGGATAAAGAATATATTTAGTAGAACTAACTCTTATTTATCGTACTATTAATGTTATTATTATATTTCCTTTGTAACTCAATTAATTTAGTTTTAATTTCAAAAATACTCTTCTCAGATTTTTTCATACCATCAGTATCATCATAAAAAGTAATTTTTCCAGCCTCGGTTACTAAAAAATCAATAACTGTCAAAACATCAATACAAATTCGAGGTATACCTGACAATATTAACACCCAACTTTTAGGAATAAAATGTATAAACTCATTTCTATATTCATTAAGTAGTTTCATAGAATTGTCTATTTGATTATTTCCATTAATTTTTTTAGCATAATCATTTAGCTCCTTGCCATTATCACATTTTATTTTTTTTAATAGCTCTAAAAACAACTCCATTTTCATTTGAGGATATTCAGAGTTTTTATTATACCAATCAAACCACTCTTTCCTACTTTTTTTATTCAAAACACCAAAAGTACTACTCCCTTTTAAAGCAATAACCATACAATTTTGCACTGCATTATGCAAACTAATTATAATCCATTTCCATGCATAAATATCATCCTCTGCTTCTTTAATAAACTGGAAAGTTTTTTCTAGCGTTTTTATTAACTCAGTTTCCATATCCACTCTTAGATAAAGCATATCTTCTTTCATAAAAAGACCTCCTAATAGTTTACCAATTTATTTATATTAAGTAATTTCAACTAATAATTTAAATATCCTTTATTTAGAATTGTTTGAATGCAAAAAAATACTGCTTAGGCTATAACCTAGTGCAGTATTTTTATTTTTTTAAATTAAATCTTATAACTATTTATTTCTCCCTATCATAATACATAAATTGATAAAATAACAAAAATGTAGTAATATTAAAAGTGGAATCAATTTATGTAATATAATAGAATTTTAGGGGGATTATTAATGAGTAAGTTAGTAAATTGTAAAGCGTGTAACAAGGAAATAGCAAAGGGTGTTAATAAATGTCCAAGCTGTGGAAAAGATCAGAGGAATTTCTTTGGTCAACATAAAATATTAGTAGGAATTGTTGTTATAGTAGCTATTGTGATTGCAAGTAATATAGGAGGAGAGACTAAACCCACCATAGCAACAAACACTGCAACAACTCAAACTACTGCTAAGGTTAAAGCTACAACACCCGTAGCACAGACTTCTTTTAAAGTTGGAGACAATGTAAAATTAAAAAATTATAACGTTAAGGTAAATAAAGTTTATACAGTAGAAGGTGATGAATATACAAAACCTGCTGAAGGAAATGAATTTTTAGCAATTGATTGTACTGTAGAGAATACATCAAGTACAGAACAAAGTATATCATCAATTATGATGTTTAAAGTTGTTGACAAAGATGGTAGAGCAAAAGATATTTCTATTATGGGAATAACAGCTTCAAAAGCAGGACAATTAGATGGTAAAGTAGGAGCAGGAAGAAAAATGAGTGGAGTGTATGCTGTAGAAGTTCCAAAAGGTACTAAAGGATTAGAATTAGAATTTAATGCAAGTTTCTTATCAAGTGGTCAATTAGTTGTTAAATTAAATTAATACCTTTATACTTTTACTATAGTTAAAGTGAACAAAATTTAAATGATATTCTATAATTAAGATATGTTCACAAATTGTTTCTCCTATTTAAAAATACCGTTCAAGCCTTCCAACTTGTGCGGTATTTTTGTTTATAATAGTATTAAACAATGCCTATTTACAAGTATTTGGATCATCTTTTCTATAAGATTTTAGAATTAAATTTTGTTAACCTTAATTAAGATTTAACTAAATTCAAACTAATTCTAATTAACAAACTATATTAATTAAATTAAATATTACCTTTTAGTTCTTTGGTTGTAATACTTGTCTTATCTCTATCATAATAGAAGTCCTAGCAAGTGTAACTTCAATGTCCTATCGTGTGATATAGCATTGTATTTTACATATATAGGAATACTCCACCACTGTAATTACCTTTAATTAGCTTTTTCCCTCCCCTCACTGATGTCAATGGTGAGGTTTTTATAGACATGTTAACTATTTCCTCGTCCTTTATTGATTGTAAATATATCTTTGTAATCATTACATTCTCATGTCCAAGAATACGAGATAAGCTGTAAATATCTAACTTATTACGCAACTGTTTTTGAGCAAAATAGTGTCTTATTGTGTGAGGAGAACACCTAATTTCTTTTCTTACACCTGCTATTTCACCTGCTGTTTTTACCACCCCTTCAATAGTTTCAACGGTAAGTGGTAATCCTGTGTTTGATAGAAAATAATTCTCATGATTAATTACTTTATCTTTAAAATAGTAATCTTTAATTCTATTGTATTTCATCATAATTTTTTTTAGTTCTGAACTTAATCCAACTTGCCTTTCTTTATTACCTTTCCCTTTAATTAATACAAAATTGTCTTTTATGTTATTGTTTAATACACCACAAGTCTCAGCATTTCTTGCCCCTGTGTCAACTAGAAAAGCTATAATAGTTTTATTCCTTGCATTTAAGTAATTTAAATAGTCAAATGCATCTACCATATTTATTATTTCCAAATCAGTAAATGTATTTATTAATGTCTTAGGTACTCTTTGCCATGACACTTTTAAACATGGATTTACAATTACATATTCCTCATTAATGCAGTAAACAAAAAATGCTCTCATACATTTTAGAATTCCATTTGCATAAGTTTCTGTAAGTCCTTTATCTATTAAAAATCGAAAATATTTCTTAATGTGCAAATGAGAAAACTCTTCTAGTTCAATAATGTTAAATTCTTGTTTTACATAATTAAAAAAACGCAGATTATTATTTCTATAACTCTTTAAAGTTCTTGGACTGATTTTTCTTATCTCACAATCAAATATAAATTCTTTTAACGCATCATTTATTAACACAAAAAACACCCTCTCATATCGATTATTTATCAATATAATAAGGTGTTCAATGGTTCATCCATAATTACAGTGCATTGACTTATACGTATACCATCGTATAACGATTTTCTTAAACGTTTACCATCGTGCGGTTGCCTCTCAGCTCTCTATCCCTCAAATTCATCTGGATACTCCGCATTGTGATAGACATCCTGAACATCTTCGTTATCCTCAAGTGTATCTATTAAATCCTGAACCTTAGCTGCACCTTCCATGCTAACAGGAACCATATTATCTGGAATCATTGTAATCTCAGCTGAAGCAAATTCAAAGCCTGCTTTTTCGAGCACTTCTCTTACCTGTCCAAATGTTTCCGCAGTAGTTATAATTTCAAACATCTCTTCATCTGCATTAAAATCTTCGGCCCCAGCTTCAAGAGCTATCATCATGATTTCATCCTCGTCCATAACTTCAGTTCTCTCTATTATAATTTGCCCTTTTTTAGCAAACATCCAGCTTACACATCCAGCTGCTCCCATATTTCCATGATGTCTATCAAAAGCATGCCTTACTGTCGCAACACTTCTATTTTTTTTGTCTGTCAGCGTTACAACCACTACAGCAACACCCTCTGCTCCGTATCCTTCATAAACTATTTCTTCGTAGTTTACGCCTTCGAGCTCTCCAGCGCCTTTTTTAATTGCTCTATTTATTGTGTCGAGCGGCATATTATTAGATTTAGCCTTTGCAACTACATCTCTAAGATGAGCGTTAATTTCTAACTTAGATCCACCATTTTTAGCTGCCATTATTATTTCTTTACCTAATTTCGTAAAAACTTTACCTCTTATAACATCAATTTTACCTTTTTTTTGTTGAATATTATGCCATTTTGAATGTCCTGACATTTGAAATCCCCCCCAACTAACTATTTTAATGTGGAATATTCCTAACCGAGCTAATAAATAGCAATACTTCTATAAATTAGCTACAAGTACATTACCTTCATATTATATCATAGAAATAAAGCACTTTTCAAATAAATAAGAAATGTATGTTTTAGTTCTCTTTCTCATTTAAAAGTGTTGAATTTATAATTTCACTATCATATAATCTATGTTCTAGCTTAAAATACATTTTCTCTTTCTCTTCTTCAAACAAAGCCTTTCCTGAGCTAACCTCAGTTATTTGTGACTTTAGATTTTCCAAATTGCTATACTGACAGAGTATTTTAATTTTTACAATGTCTGTATACTCTACATGTTCTATATAAAAGTTATCTTTAGCACAGACATGTTGCACTTTTCCTAATAAATCATATTCAATTATTATTTCAAGTGAAACACCGTTAACTTTCTCAACTACCCCGCCTTCTTTAATAGCTAGGGATGCACCTTTTGAGTACGCTCTTGCAAGCCCTCCAGTTCCTAGAAGAATTCCTCCAAAATATCTAGTTACTACCACCACTACATCAGTTATATCACTTTTTTTTAACACTTCTAGCATTGGAATTCCTCCAGTACCTTGAGGTTCTCCATCATCACTATATCTTTGTATTTCTCTTCTTTCACCAATTATATATGCATAAACATTGTGCCTTGCTTGTTTGTGCTTATTTTTAATTGTTTGAATAAATTCCTTAGCTTCATCTTCATTTTCAACTCTTTTTCCATGACCAATAAATATTGATTTTTTTTCTTTAAATTCAGCAATTGATTCATCTTTTATAGTAAAATAGCTCATTTCAATTATCCCACCTACGATTAAATGTTCTAAATCAGATTTAATTTTGCCCTATCTTTATATCTCTATTTGCCCCATCAGCAATAAAAAACTCTGCGCAGCGTTAATTATGTATTGTTTGTCTGTGTTTTCATATATATACTTTATTTTTACAATAGCTTTTTCACTCTTTATTTTACCCAGGGACTTTATTGCATAACTTATCACTTGTGGATTTTCATCCTCAAGTGCTCTAAGTAATGCTCCTTCAGCCCTTAAGTCACCTAATTTTCCCATAGCTGAGACTGCCATTCGCCGCACATTTATAAATTTATGCACAGATGCTTTAATTAATATATTTAAAGAAGATTTTTCATTTAATTCGCCTAAGATCCAAACAGCAACCTCTTTGTCCTTCGGATGCATCTCCACATAATTGGTCCTTATTAATTCAATTAATTGGTTTTTATTATCTTCACTTATCGAATTTAAAAAATAGATTTTATCTTCTTTCCCTGCTTTAGCAATGCTCTTAAAAAGTTCATCAGTATCATTGCTATGCACTAAAAATCTATATTTAATTTTACCATCTATAATGTGTTTTTGTACAATGGCATTATCCAAATTTCTAATTTTACATATGGCCTCCATCGTTTTTCCCTCTAAAAACAAGAAATAGGATATTTCCTCATTAGAATATTTACTAATAGATAACCAGTCAATTTCAACTAATCCCTTTTTCAAAAAAGTCGCTCCTTACCTTATAGTTATTTTTCACTTAGTATCTCTGAGATAATCTTAATTCCTTCTTCTATTTCAGGCTTTTTTATTTCCGAAAAACTCAACCTAAAATAATTGTTACCTTCTTTTGCATTTTTATAAAATAGTACTCCTGGTGTAATTAAAACCTTCTTATTCATACATCTATAAAACAATTCCATTGAATTAATTTTTAGATCAGTAGCTATTTTAAAATAAAAATGAATTCCTCCTCCAGGCGTATAATAACTAGCCTTGGCGCCTAAATATTTTTCTATACATTCTAACATAAAATTATATTTATCTTTATAGGCCGTATTGAGGCGGCTTATGTGCTCTTTCCAAAGATCTTTATTTATATATAAATCTAAAGCACGTTGCATAAGACTAGATGTTGATATATCTGTATTAATTTTAGAATTCTGAATATACTCCTTACATTTTTGTGGTGATATCATATATCCTAGCCTTATCCCAGGTAAAAATATCTTTGAAAAACTCTTTATATAAATAACTTTATCATTTACGTCTAAGCTCTTAAAACTTTTATATTCCTTATTATCATATATTAGTTCAGATAAATAATCATCTTCCACTATATAAAAGTCATATATTTCTGCTAGTTCTAATATTCTTACCTTTTTCTCAAAACTATAAGTGGCGCCTGTTGGGTTTTGGAAATAACTCATTGCATAAAAGCATTTAATTCTATTCTTTTTTAATATTGCTTCAAATTGGATTAAATCCACACCATCTTCTAATATATCAACTTCAAATATATTAGCTCTTCTCCATTTAAAAACCGTCAGTGCACCACCATATGTTGGCTTTTCTACAATTACATTGTCATGAACGTTAATTATAGATTTTGAAACTATATCAATTCCCTGTTGTGCACCTGAGAGTATCAATATATCTTCACTACTTACCCTATTATTCCAAAAGAAAGTACTTATACTATTTCTAAGTCCCTCATACCCAAGTGATTCCTTATATGCAAAAGCCTCTGTACCATCTCTATCTAATACCTCATTCAGCACGTCTTTAAAGACTGTCACAGGGAAAAATTCACTACTTGTAATTTCTCCAGTAAAATCCACATAACTTTTTAAATTTTGACTAGATATTTTTTTTAGTGTATTAGAGTATTCCTTTTTAAACTTAATGTTTGTGTCTCTTCTTTTAGCATAAGTACCACTTCCCATCTTTTGATATGCATAGCCCTCAGCTTCAAGTTTTTTATAAGCACTTACTATTGTAACTTCATTAACTTTAAGTATTTTGGCTAATTTCCTTATTGAGAGTAATTTTTCGCCATCATCAATATTATTTTCATCAATTAATTTTTTTATATGCTTTGATATTTCTAGGTATTTAGGAATGTCGTTACTAAATTTTATTTCATATCTATACATATTTTCACCTGCTTATTTCAAAAATATTAAACGAAATACACATTTTGCTTAATCAATATATTTTCCTTATCTATCCTAAAATCTCTACTTTCTTTTTTAATAATATCTCTTTTCCATAGTTTATTAAGAACTTCTTCCATATCTATATCAAATTCCTTAAACAAATCATCCGCCATAATTTCTTCTGCACTTACAAACTTATCTTGTTCTCTCATATAGTTCAAGAGCAAATTACAATTATCCTTAATACTTAAGTCTACACTCTGTTCTAAAAACGTCATTGTTTCTTGAATTACCTCTTTTATATTTGATTTTTCAAAAAACAATTTATCAACGCAAAGTTTAAATTCTTCATTTAAATTAAGTGCCATAGTCATAACATCCTTGCTAATCATATATCCAGATGAATTAACAAACAGCTTTGAGTACTTTTCTATACATCTTGTTGCAGAACTGTATGAAGTATATATAGCATCACTCCATAAATACTTTTTACAAACTCCCATTTCTTTTAATAATTTTCCTAAAAAACTAATGCCCCAACGTTCTCTATCAACATCAGGAAAAAGTCTACCACCGTCATATCTTACTGTTATATCCATATCTTTTGAAAATATTAACCTTGATGACGAGAAAATTCTATGCAAATATCCACCCTTTAAATTATTAGAATAAACTTGAATAAATTTTTCCTTACTCATAAGTTTAACATGAACTGAAATGCCCTCTTCTTGCGAATATAAGTTCCTAATTTCATCATAATTTTTATCAACAATTACTATAAAATCAATATCTGATTCTTCCCATAAATCACCTGTTACCATACTTCCAAAAACCATTACTGATAAAACAGATTTATCAATTTTCATCCTGTCAACCACACTATTAAAAGCCTTCTGATATTGTAAAATAGTTTTTATCATTCTCTTCCCCCACTAATTTTTAATATAATTTATATGTTATTCCTCTATCCTTCATTATAGCACTACATTTTTCACAATTACAAATAAACATATACTTAAAAAATAAAGAGAAACAAGTTTAATATTTATTAAACCAATTCTCTCCATTTCTATAAAAAATTATTTTCAATCACATTTTGATAATTTCAGCATATTATCAACTTTACATCTTAATACTTTAATTACATCTGATGATATTTCATCAACGCTGTCTGTTAATTGTAGAGCGTTCTTGATTTTTGAACTACGGCCGAAATTTGTATTCGTCAAACTAACTGCAGTAGCTGAAAAATCAAGTGATGCAAGCGATAAAGTATATAGAGTATCTAATAATGGTTTTACATCATTTTCAAAATAAGCTCTTGCTTTGAAATCCAATGGTAATTTATCTAATTCAAATTTTAAAATATTTATGTCTACAACCTTATCTGCCAATAATTTAATGCAAGAACTATTAGATGTATCCGCCGAAGTAGCTAATGACTGATCAGTAGAATTCCAACTACTTACGCTCCCAATCTGTTTGTTCATATCCTTTATAATTTGTTGTTGTATTTGTTGATAATTTATACGATCTTGAATTGATCTTTTATCTTGATCTTCTTCATTATCTGAATTCGACTTTTTTTCTCCCATATCTACTCCTACACTCTTTAATAACTGTTATAGACTAATATTAAATTATATAAGATAGATTTAGATTTTATTACACTTATAAAAAATTTTCATTAATAATCAACTAAGTTAAAATATATTTTTTACATTTGTTGTAAACTTCATCATCTGCTCGTACTGACATAAGTGTTCCTTCCTCGTTGTACTCTTCTGAATCAACCATTGAACCCCTATGTAAATATGCAACCATAGCCTGATCAGTGTATGGAATAAGCACCTCAATTTTTTTAAGAGTGTATGGAAGATCCTTGCAAACGTTTTTCAATAGTCCTTCCAAATTCGTACCATTTTTAGCCGATATCTCTATACATTTTAATTCCTTATATTTTTCTTTGATTTTTAAAATATTTTCTGGTGAGGCTTTATCAATTTTATTTAACACCAATATCACCGGTTTATCAATTACGTTTAATTCCGTTAATACATAATCTACAGCCTCTATTTGTAGCTCTGCAGTTTCAGATGATACATCTACAACATGTAACAACAAATCGGAGTATGCCACTTCTTCAAGCGTTGATTTAAACGCTTCAACTAAGTCATGAGGGAGTTTTCTTATAAAACCTACTGTATCCGTTACTGCTGCCACTCTATTATCAGGTAATAGTAATGCTCTTGTTGTTACATCTAGTGTTGCAAAGAGCATATCTGCTTCAAACACTTTGTCCTTTATAGCAACACTTTTTAATGCTGCTACATCACACAATGCATTTCTAAGCGTTGATTTACCAGAATTAGTGTATCCTACTAACGATACTTTTGAGATACTCTCGCGACTTCTCTTCTCCCTTTGTACACTTCTAGTTGTTCTTATTTTTGCTAATTCTTTGTTTAAATCAAAAATACCTTCTCTTATTCGTCTTTTATCAATTTCTAGCTTTTTCTCTCCTGGTCCTCTTGTTCCAATTCCAGCACCTGTCCTTGAAAGCATTGTTCCAAGTCCAGTTAATCTTGGTAATCTATATTTTAATTGTGCAAGCTCAACTTGTATTTTTGCTTCCCTAGTTCTTGCTCTTCGTGCAAAAATCTCTAAAATTAGTGTAGTTCTGTCTATTACCTTACACCCAAGAACTTCTTCCAAGTTTCTAACTTGAGAACCTGATAATTCATCATCAAATATAACTAGATTTGCTCTTAACGCTTGCCTTAGACCTGCTATTTCTTCTGCTTTTCCTCTACCTATATATAAAGCTGCATCTATTTTATGTCTATTTTGAAGTATAGCGTCTACAGTCTCTACATTACACGCTCTTGCAAGTTCTGTGAGTTCTACTAAATCCTCTTCACTGCCTATCCCTACTAAAATAGCTCGTTCTGTATCATCTTCAATAACGTCACATGTTTTCATTAATTTTTCAATGTATTTAATTTTGTCTAAAATATCATATTCAATTACTTCATTTAAACTTATTGGACCCACTTCTTCTTCTACTAAAATACCTTTATCTATTCCACAAAAACCTATGTTGTATTTTAAATTTTCCTTTTCCGGACTTACTCCAATAGCCACTATACAATCTAATTTTAATTTTACAAGTGCTGACATATCAAGCGCTGATAGTCTAGAATTGCCATTTGGATGGGTGTGTATTATTTTAACCCCTGATAAACGTCCTTCTCTTATATCAATTATAGGCAGTTCCACAGTACTACTGTCGCCAATACCCATACTTATAATCTGGCCCTTTCTATCTATAGCTGCACTAACTTCTCTATCTAGATTTTGTGTTACCTCAACTAATATATCTACCAATTCAACAGACAAAATAGAATCTTTAGAAACGCTTAATTCACAAGCCTTTTCTAATTTATTTAAAATTGAATTTTTAACTCCATCTATATTTCCATATATCATCGTACATCACTCCATTCTACTAATATTTTATCTAATTTTCTTATTCTTATACTTGACAAGTTTCTTATAATTTTATACTATTGAGAGCATATTGTAAATATGTAAAGAGGGCGGGATTAACATTGGATAATAAAAAAATAAATATTCTTATATCAAAAGATCAAATTAATGAGCGAATTGAACAACTTGGTACTGAAATTTCCAAAGATTATTTGGGAAAAAAATTATATGTTCTATCATTGCTTAGAGGTAGCTTTATATATACTGCAGACCTTGTACGTCAAATCACTGTACCTACAAAAATAGGCTTTATGACAACTTCAAGTTATGGAGATGACGAAGAATCAAAAGGACTCGTTAATATTGTAAATGACATACCTGACAATATTTCTGGATTTGATGTATTAATAGTAGATGATATTGTTGATACTGGTTTAACTATGGATTTCGTTGTGAATCACGTTAGATCTTTAGGCGCTGCTAGTGTTAAAACTTGTGTTCTTTTAAATAAGATAGAAAGAAGAAAGGTTGAAATAACACCTGATTACTATTGCTTTGAGATCCCAGATCTTTTTGTAGTTGGTTATGGATTAAATTATGGAGACTATTATAGAAATATACCATACATATTTAATTGGGAAGATTAATTTAAATGCCCTATAAATACATAAAAGTATAAAAAATAAAGTGCGCACCGCGCGCTTTATTTTTTATACTTTTATACTTTTATTAATTGCTATTTCCTAGTTTAAATCCAGTTCCGTTTAAATCTAATTGAACTGCAGTATTGGGTGTTTTACCAACTATAATAGTTTCAGCAATTGGCACCTCATTTGTTACCTCGATATCATTACTTCTTAAAGGTATAAGTACTCTAACAGTAGTTTTAACCTTAACGTAGATCTTATGTCTTGTTTGATTTATACCCGCACTTTCAAACTCTGATGAATATTTAGTTTCTACATTTCCTATAGGCTGCATTTTGATATTAACACTAGGTCCATAATACGATAGAATATTATTTCTTGTTATGTATCCTATTGGAACCTTGATTCCTACATCGCCCAATTTCATTAATTCCTTTTGCGACTTTAGTGCAACATCGCAAGCTATTTTATTCATTTTCAAAGTGTCCGCTTTTAGCATTACGATATTACCAACAGAATCCTTATCCACCTTTATTATCTCATCATAGTTAAATTGATTTGAATATTCATCTATAATTGCTTTATTTACAATCTCTGTTGCTTTTGCTCTCATTTCTGAATCTGCTACTGCCATTACAGTTGGCATTGTAGTTTTATCAAAAATATATATGAATATTGTAAAATTAATCATAACTATGGCTATAATTATTAATATTCTACCTTTAATTTTATTATTAATATTCATTACCCCCATTTAAGGTTATACATTATTATATGTAACTCATTTAAGGTAAAGAATTCAAATAGCATTTCAAAACACAATATTTTATATTAAGTTTTATTTAAATAAATAATATAATTATATGGTATAATATTAAAAGCTAATTATAGCTAAACAACGTGAATTTTTAGAGGTCATGGTAAAAATTGTTAGTTTTTATCTGCTTCATAAAAATACAAGGAGGATGCTCAATGGATAAAAAAGGAACTTCTCAGAAAAAGAAAAAAAAAGCTGGGAAGCATGTTTTTAAAAAACTTATTTTTACCATTCTAATTATAGCCTTAACAATCAGTGTAGCCATCGGTGGAGTAGTCTTAGCTATGGTTAAGACAGCTCCTAGTTTAAATATTAATGAATTTTTAAAATTAGATGAAATTACTGTATTATTAGATGATTCCGGAAAACTTATGGATGAATATGTTATTTCGCAAAGAAGAATTAATGTACCTATTAGTGATGTTCCAGTTAATCTTCAGGAAGCATTTATAAGTATTGAAGATTTCAGATTTGCAACGCACCCAGGTATTGATATAAAAAGGCTAGCTGGTTCTATATTTAATGATATAAAAATAAAAATAACTGGAAGTGGTCAAAGTCTTCAGGGAGCTTCAACAATAACTCAACAGCTGGTCAAATACAGAGTATTTTTAGAAGATTCTATCGAAAACAGGACTTCTATAAAAAGAAAAGTTCAAGAAATTTATTTATCACTACAAATAGAAAAAGTATTAACCAAGTCCCAAATTTTAGAGACATATATGAATACTATTTTTCTAGGAGGAAATGCTCATGGTATAGAAGCGGCGTCACAACAATATTTTAATAAATCTGTTGAAAACTTAACCTTAAAACAGTCTGCTTTTATAGCTAGTGCTGCACAAAACCCTAGTGTTTCATATTCTATGGCAACTAAATCATTTGATACTAAAACAGCTTTTGATTCAGCTAGAACCAAAGCGGTTTTAGCTAATATGTATAAATATAATAAAATTAGTAAAGTACAATTTGACTCAGCCATGGCTGAAAAATTAACTTTTAGTTTTGCAAAAAAAGATGCAAACAAAATGAACTATGAGTTCTTTTCTAGACCTGCACTCCTTCAAGTTACTAATGATCTAATGAAAAAATATAAGATTAGCCAAAAGGAAGCATCTTCAATGCTTATGTATGATGGTGTAAAAATTTATACAACCATGGATAGGAATATGCAAAATACATCGCAAAGTTTAATTGATGCTCCTATGAACTCTTCACAAGAAAAACTACAAGCCTCATGTGTTATCATGGATTATCATACAGGTGAAGTTAAAACTATTATAGGTGGTCGTAATGTTAAAGTTCCTGGCTCTTACAACAGAGCTGCCTATGATGATAGTTTTTTAAGGGCTCCTGGATCAAGTATTAAGCCCTTAACCGTATATAGTCCAGCTATTAATACAAAAATAGCTACGGCATCTACTGTTATTGAGGATTCACCCGTCTCTGCAAGTATTGGATATAACCCTAAAAATTCACCTGATATATATCGAGGGTATTTAACTCTAAGAGATTGTTTGAAATATTCTGTTAACGTGGCAGCTGTGAAAATAGAAAATATGATTGGTATCAAGACCGGAGTTTCCTATGGTGAAAAGTTCGGATTGCAGCTAGATAACGTAGATAAGATTAGTCAGTCTGCTATGGCCCTTGGTCAATTAAATACTGGAACTAATCCTCTTACTATGGCAGCTGCATATGGTGTTTTTGGTAATAGCGGGAATCGTACTACTCCAAGATTATATACTAAGGTAGTTGATAGAACTGGTAAGGTACTGCTTGATACAAAACCTGAAACAACACCTGTTTTATCACCTCAAAGTGCTTATATCATGTACGATTTATTAAGCGGACCTGTAGGCCCAGGTGGCACTGGAACAAATGCTGTTTTTAGCGACATGCCTGTTCGAGGTAAAACTGGTACTTCTTCTAATTCAAAAGATTTATGGTTTGTTGGTTTAACTCCATATTACTCTGCCGCAGTTTGGATTGGAACTGATAAAGCAGATAAAATTGAAGGATTGGGCAGTAATGATGCTGCGCAGTTATGGGGTAAAGTTATGAAATCTGCTCATACTTCTCTTCCAGTAAAAAACGTTGATATGCCTTCTGGTATATCTTCCTTGTCCGTATCAAAGGATTCAGGTAATATACCAACAGATTTAACTATTGCAGACCCAAGGGGCGATAGAGTTTACTCTGAGCTGTTTATTGACGGGACTCAGCCTACAACTCTTGACAGCATACATGTTTCTGCTAAAGTCACAAGGGATGCAAATGGTAACTATGTTTTGGCATCAGAATATACACCAATTTGGAAAATTGAAACAAGGGTTTTTATAAAGAGGGATTATGTTCCTAATGCATATTTGGAAGACTCTGCTTTCGTATTACCAACGGCAGTTGATACCTCTTCGGGTTCTTTTTCTGCTCCTTCAGTTGTCACTCCAAATATTCCATCAACTACCCCTGAAATAACACCTCCTGTTACTACTCCTAAAACTAATGAAGGAAATAACACTACGAATGGTGGTGGTCAACTTAACCCAAATACACCTATTAACAATACTTATCCTAATCAAAATAATGACACTACTACACATAAAACAAGATAAAAAAAACAACTATTAAAATATTATGTATTTTAATAGTTGTTTTCTATTTAGTTTTAGGATTAAAAATCAATGCCATTATATATCCAAAGAAAATTGCAGCAGTAATACCGCCTGCAGTACCCTTTATACCTCCTGTAAAAGCACCTATAAGACCAAATTCATCTACTTCTTTCATTACACTCTTAGCCAAACTATATCCAAAACCAGGCAGAGGTATACTCCCCCCCGCTTTCCCATATTCGATTACTACATCATATATATTAAATGCTCCTAGTATTACACCACCCGTTACAAATACAACCAATATCCTAGCCGGAGTTAGTTTAGTTGTATCCATAAGTATTTGACCTATTACACATATAAGTCCTCCAACTATAAAAGCCATAATGTAATTATTCATTTATTCACCCCCAAACTCTATTGAAACAGCATGAGCAATTCCGGGTATTGTTTCACCCTGCAAAGTTGAAGTAGAGCTTAAAAGAGCCCCTGTTGAAACTAACAGGATCCTTTTAAATTTCCCCTTCATCATATTCTTAAGTAAATAACCTGTTGCAACTACTGCCGAACAACCACAACCGCTACCACCAGCATTAGTTCCTTGCTTTGAAGCATCAAAAATTTTTTCACCACAATCTATATAATGACCTCTCATATCGTACTTGTATTCAAGTAATAATTTTTCTGTAAACTCCTTTCCTATAATACCTAAATCTCCAGTAGCAATAACATCATAATCTGAAGGTTTTCTACCAGTATCCATAAAATGTTGTTTAATAGTGTCAACTGCTGCTGGTGCCATCGCAACTCCCATATTATTCACATCAATTATTCCATAGTCTTTGACTTTTCCAGTTGTAATATGAGTAACATAAGGAAATTTACCTTTTTTGCCTAAAACCATTGAGCCTGCACCTGTAACAGTCCATTGTGCTGTTGGTGGTCTCTGACTTCCCATTTCAAGTGGTAATCTAAATTGCCTTTCCGCTGAAGAAAAATGTGAGGAGGTAGCTGCTACAACATAATTAGCTAGGCCACCTTCCATTATCATTGAACCAATGCTTAAAGACTCTGCCATAGTTGAACAAGCTCCATATAGACCTATAAACGGTATATCTAAATCTCTAGCGGCAAAACATGAAGATGATAACTGATTTAATAAATCACCCGCTAATAAATAATTGATATCAGCTTCCTTTAACTTTGCTTTTTTTATACTTTCTGAAATAGCAGTATATAAAAGACTTGTTTCAGCTTTTTCAAAGCTTTCAGTTCCATTAAGATCATCTTCTATAATTTTATCGAAATACTCTTTTAATGGTCCCTGACCTTCCTTAGGACCAACTATATTATAGGTGCCGATAATTCTAGGTTTACTTTCAATTTCTACTGTTTGAAGACCAATTCTTCTACCCATTTTGCATCACCACCTTAAAAAATAATATAAAATTCCTACAATTACAGATGAACCAATTCCATAAACTAGAACAGGTCCTGCAATAGTAAACATTTTAGCTGCAACGCCAAAAACAAAACCCTCTTTTTTAAACTCCATTGCAGGTGAAACAATTGAATTTGCAAATCCAGTAATTGGTACAACAGAACCTGCGCCTGCAAAATCACCCAACTTATCATATACACCAATACCTGTAAGTGCAGCACCTAAAAACACCATGACTATAGATACATATGTCCCTACCTCATCCTTTGGAACACCAAATTTCGAAAAAATATCACTTATAAATTGTCCAATTACACATATTAATCCTCCAACCCAAAAGGCATTAAAACAATGTTTTAGTAAATTTGGCTTTGGAATATTATTTGAATTAAGTTTATCGAATTTTTTTCTTATAGCTTTTTCTTCTACCTTCATAAAATCCTCCTTGTCACTTTTGAAAGTTATTATTAATTTATTTTGTTATAAAAATATGATACTCTGATTCTTAATTTTAGTATTTGCATTAATATAGTTTTTAGTCAAAAAAATAAGATGTAACTAAAGATAAACGGCTTCAAATCAAACTTGAAGTTATTTGTCCATAATACATCTTATTATCTTTCTAAATTAATTTTTCCCTCATTATTTTCAAAACTTTCTTTTCTATTCTTGATACCTGCACTTGGCTAATTCCCATCATTTTTGCTACTTGAATTTGTGTATTATCTTTAAAGTATCTGAGCATAATTATTTGCCTTGATTTTGCATCAAGTTTTCTAAGTGCTTCTTTGAGAGAGATTTTATCTAAAACTTGGTTATCTTCTTCATACTTTTCACTTAGCTTATCAATTAACAATACTGGTGCACCATCATCTTGATGTATCGTATCAAATAAATACAACATATTGCTAGCAGACTCTAATGCGTATACTATATCTTCTTTTTCTATATTACAAAAGACCGACAATTCGTCAATTGTAGGATCTCTACCCAATTTTTTGGTTAGAGTATCTTTATCATAGTGCAATTGCCTTGCAGTATTTTTAACGCTCCTGCTTACTTTTATAATTCCATCATCTCTAAGAAATCTTTTAATCTCTCCCATTATCATAGGAACTGCATATGTGGAAAATTTCACATTATACTTAGTATCAAAATTATTAATTGCTTTTACGAGTCCAATACAACCTATCTGGAAGATATCATCATATTCATATCCCCTATTTAAAAATTTTTTACTTATAGATGAAACTAATGGCAAATTCATTTCTACTAAAGTGTCTAGTGCACCAGGTTCTCCATTTCTAGCCATTTGAATAAGTTGCATATTATCTTCATAATTATAGTTGCTTTTCTTGACTATTTTTTGATCCATAATATTCCACCTAACTTAAAGGATTAAATATTTTTTTCATTATTATACTTGTTCCCCTACCTTTGTCAGACTTTACTTCCAGACTGTCCATAAAAGTCTCCATTACAGTAAAACCCATTCCAGACCTCTCGAGGTCTGGACGAGAAGTGTATAGAGGCTCCATAGCTAGCTCTAAATTATCAATTCCTTTACCTGTATCATTAACTATTACTGTCAATTCCGTGCCATTAATAATTGCTTCAATAGTGATCATTTCCTCTTCACTTTCATATCCATGAATAATTGCATTGGTAACTGCTTCTGATACCGCTGTTTTAACATCGGTGATTTCATCAATTGTAGGATCTAATTGTGAAGCAAATGCTGCTATTGATACTCTTGCAAAACTTTCATTCTGCGATTTACTTAAAAATTCTATCTTAATTTTATTGTAACACATACTAATCCCCCCACTAAATATTGTTTACAGCTTGCTTTACGTCATCATACAACATGATAATTTTAAACATTCCTGACAGCTCAAATACCCTTTTCACTGAAGATTTAATATTAGTTACACATACTTTTCCATTTCTCATATGTAACTTTTTATATCTTCCAATAACTACACCAATACCAGAACTATCCATAAATGTAACTTCTCCAAAATCCATAATTAATTTGTTATAACTATCTCGTTCTAACCTATCATCTATAATATTCCTAACTTCCTCAGCACTATGGTGGTCTAATTCCCCAGACATGTAAACTATCAATTTATCTTCACTATTTTCAAAATTTAAATGCATTTTCTTCCCCCCGAATCATTTGGAATTTAAATATTATTTTGATGTCGTCTAAATAATGTATCCATATCCTATATTCGCTAACTTATAAGATAATCCTTCTTTTTTTATGTAATATTTTTTCATTTCTTTATATTATACCCAATTTTGTACTTTTTAACATAATATATGTTAAATAATTATAGTATTCTAAATCTACTATAATAAAATAAAACAGTAGCCAGATAATTAGGTACTTAATTATCTGGCTACTATTATTAATCTTCTTTAATTATTTTGATGTGAATTTGCACTTAAACCTTTTTTCAAATTCCTGTATTAACTCATTTCTAAAATCTGGGTGAGCAATATTTATTAGCGCTTTTGCTCTATTTTTTAAAGTTTTACCTTTTAATTCTGCAATACCATATTCAGTAACTATATATTGCACATCATTTCTAAGTGTTGTAACAGCTGCCCCTTCATCAAGGTTTGGTTTAATTCTCGAAACTTTTCCTTTGCATGCAGTCGATGGCATTGCAATTATGGATTTACCGTCTTTTGCCATAGCTGCACCGCGAACAAAATCAACTTGACCACCAGTTCCACTAAACTGAGTTTCTCCTATCATTTCTGCATTAACTTGACCCATAAGATCTACTTGAATAGCAGAATTTACACACACCATTTTATTATTTTTAGCAATAATATAGGGATCATTTACATAATCTACAGAATACATTTCTACCATAGGGTTATTATCCACAAAATCATATAGTCTTTTGCTTCCCATTAAAAATGTCACAACAATCTTTCCCTCATGAAGGGATTTTGCCTTACCCGTAATTACACCTGCTTCAACTAGTTCCACAACTCCATCTGAAATCATTTCAGAATGAATTCCTAAGTCCTTCTTTCCTTTTAAAAACAATAAAACTGCATCTGGAATAGCACCTATTCCAAGTTGTAGTGTAGAACCATCCTCAACTAAAGAAGCACAATTCTCTCCAATAGCTCTTTCAACATCCCCAATTTTAGGAGAAGTAAGTTCTATTAGTGGATGATTTGATTCTACTATATAATCAATGTCAGAAACATTTATAAAAGAGTCACCCATAGTTCTTGGCATTTCTTTATTTACTTCTGCAATTACCATTTTTGCGCATTCTGCTGCGGTCTTTGTGTAATCAACAGATAAACCAAAACTACAACAACCATGCTCATCAGGTGATGAAACTTGAATAAGTGCCACATCTACTGGTAGATAATTATTTTTAAATAGCTCAGGTATCTTAGAAAAAAAACAGGGCGTAAAATCTGCTCTTCCAGAAGCGATAGCTTCTCTTGTACTGGCACCTGCAAATAGTGCATTGTGTTTAAAATGACTTTCCATTTCTGGCTTAGTATACTCATCTTTTCCCATAGGAACCATATGCACAATTTCAACATCTTGATAGGAATCCTTATTCTTTAACATTGCCTCTATAAGAGTAATAGGTTCAGCACAAGCATGCCCTGTTGCTACCCTATTTCCAGACACTATCTTCCCAGCAGCTTGCTCTGCCGTAATAACCTTTGATTTGTAGATTTCTTGTAAATTCATAACTACACTCTCCCTAATAATCAAATTTTTGTCCATAATTTTAATTGATTTATTATCACTTTCACTATTGATGCATATTTTCTACATGTTTAGCAATTCTTATTGTGAAAGATGTATTTATTAAAATATTCATTTTTATCATACCAACTTCATTTTTTAAAACTTTTTTATAAAATAATTTACTCCATCTTATTATTACTACATGTATTAATACACTTTTCATAGTTTTAGAATATATTTTTGTGATTATTTTCACAATCTTTTTTAAAAAAAATCCCATAAATATGTATATGATACTTTTGTGATATTTCTTGTTTTTAATTTTGCATTAGGCTCACTTCTTTCTTACTTAAGTATACACCAATTTTCTTAACTTGTACATGTAAAAAAAATTATTATCAAAACAAAAATTAAGTTTCAGCTTTAATAAGCCACCCTTGCCATTCACTACTACCTACCACAATATTAAAAACTTTTGAATAAAATGAAATAGTTTACAAAACATGTTGATAAAACTATAAAAGAATAGTAGAATAGACTTATTAAAGGGAATTTAAAAAGTTATTTATTATAATAACAAAAATTTTAATAGAAAGGAAGATGACTATGATTATTAAAAAAATTACAGATAGTGAGTTTAAGAAATATGGACATGTTTTAGAAAATTATGATTGCTCTAAATTAATTGAAAAAATGAAAACGACACCATTGCCAAATGATGTAGTCTATGAGCCATCAATTAAAGAATTAGAAAATTTAGAAATAGCACAAGACTTAAAAATAAGAGAATTTGGTGAATTACCAATTCAAGTAGGATATTGTAATGGTAATAATTATTTACTAAATGCTGTGGAATATCATCGTTCATCTGAAATAAATGTTGCAGTTACTGATTTTATTTTACTCCTAGGTTGTATTCAAGATGTTGAAAAAGATTATTCATATGATACTTCAAATATAGAAGCCTTTTTAGTTCCGGCTGGTACAATAATCGAGGTTTATGCAACTACACTTCATTATGCACCTTGTAATGCAAATGAAAATGGCTTTAAATGTGTGGTTGTACTACCTAGGGATAGTAATTTGCCACTCGAAAATAAAATTAATAAATCTGGTGAAGATGTTTTACTCTTTGCTAGAAACAAATGGTTAATTGGTCACAAAGATACTGATTTAGGAACTCAAGGAGCATTTATAGGCTTAAAAGGTAAAAATATTTCAATAAAATAAGTATATAAATAACTATTCATAATAAAATAATCGGAGGAATGAAAAATGAAAAATTTACCACAATTAAAATTAGGAATTGTTGCAGTAAGCAGAGATTGCTTCCCAATGGAGTTATCTGTTAGCCGTAGAAAAGCTGTAGTTGAATCTTATAAAAAATCTAATGTTGATATATTTGAATGTTTAACTACTGTAGAAAATGAAACTCATATGTTAAAAGCATTAAAAGAAATTAAAGAAGCTGGTGTAAATGCATTAGTAGTATACCTTGGAAATTTCGGTCCTGAAACTTCGGAAACTTTACTTGCAAAACAATTTGGTGGACCAGTAATGTTTGTAGCTGCTTCAGAGGAAAGCGGTGATAATTTAATGAATGGCCGTGGGGATGCTTATTGCGGAATGTTAAATGCGAGTTACAATTTAGCACTACGTAATATAAAGGCATTTATTCCCGAATATCCCGTTGGAACAGCTAGTGAAGTTGCTGATATGATTTCAGAATTTGTACCAGTTGCTACTACATTACTTGGACTTGATAATTTGAAAATAATCTCATTCGGACCTCGTCCACAAGATTTCCTAGCATGTAATGCACCAATTAAGCAATTATATAATCTAGGAGTTGAAATAGAAGAAAATTCTGAACTTGATTTATACGCAGCCTTCAATGCTCATGCTGGTGATTCAAGAATTCCAGAAGTAATAGCTAGTATGGAAAAAGAATTAGGTAAGGGAAATAAAATGCCTGGTATACTGCCAAAGCTTGCTCAATATGAAATAACATTACTCGATTGGATGGAAGAACATAAAGGTTCAAGAAAATTTGTTGTATTTGCAAACAAATGTTGGCCATCATTCCAAACACAATTCGGATTTGTACCTTGTTATGTAAATAGTAGACTAACTGCAATGGGAATTCCTGTGTCATGTGAAGTTGATATTTATGGTGCATTAAGTGAATATATAGGAACTTGTATAAGCCAAGATGTTGTAACATTACTTGATATTAATAATACAGTGCCAAATGATATGTATGAATCAGAAATTAAAGGTAAATTTGATTATACATTAAAGGACACATTTATGGGGTTCCATTGTGGTAACACAGCAGCCTGCAAATTAACAAGTGGTACTATGAAATTTCAAAAAATTATGGCAAGATCTCTAGAACCTAATGTAGAACCAAACATAACAAGAGGGACACTTGAAGGAGATATTATTCCAGGCGAAATAACATTCTTCCGCTTACAAAGCAATGCAAAATCAGAATTAACAGCATATGTAGCAGAAGGTGAAGTATTACCAGTTTCAACTCGATCATTTGGATCTATTGGTGTTTTTGCAATCCCTGAGATGGCAAGATTCTATCGTAATGTATTAATCGAAAAGAGATATCCACATCATGGCGCAGTTGCATTTGGCCATTATGGAAAAGCAATGTACAATTTATTTAGATATTTAGGCGTCAAAGAATTATCATTTAATCAACCAAAAGGAATGCTTTATAAAGGAGAAAATCCATTTAAATAAAAAAGTTTGAACATTATAACCTGTTAATAACAAATTATACAAATGGCTGTAGATAAATTTATCTACAGCCATTTTAAAATCTAAATAATAATTATTACTTTTTATGCTTTAGTGCTTACCTTTGAAATTGCATTTTCAAGTATATCGAGTCCTGCATTTAATTGTTCATCCGTAATACATAAAGGCATTAAGCAACGAAGGGTGTTTCCTCTAACGCCACAATTTAATATGACTAAGCCATTATCGTTGCAATCTTTAATTATTGATTTTACTTCTTTTGAAGCTGGTTCTTTTGTTACTCTATCAGTAACAAACTCAACACCCATCATTGCCCCGAGGCCTCGAACATCTCCAATAATTTTATATTTTTCCTTCATTTTATTAAATCTATCCATAGCTATTTCTGCAATATGATTTGATTTAGCAGCATAATTATCTCTTTCCATAATTTCAATAACTTTTAAAGCTGAAACACATGCTATTGGGTTTCCAGCATAAGTTCCACCAATTCCACCAGCTTGAGAAGCATCCATAATTTCAGCTCTACCTGTTACTGCACTGATTGGCATTCCAGCTCCAAGTGATTTTGCAGAAGTTATTATATCAGCATATAATCCATTGTCTGCCCAGTATTCACTAGCAAACATTCTACCAGTTCTGCAGTATCCTGATTGTACTTCGTCACATACTAATAATATTCCATTCTCATCACATATACGTCTTAGCTCCCTTACATATTCAATAGGTGTTGGAAGGAATCCACCCTCGCCTTGAAGCGGCTCAATAACTACTGCTGCAACGTCTTCTACATTTATTTTCTCTAAGAAGAAATTCTTTAATTTTTCAATGTAATACTTCATTGCATTTTCCTTAGGCATTCCAGCTGGACGACGATAAATATAAGGAAATTCTGCTTGATGAACTCCTGGAGCGAAAGGTCCAAATCCAAGTTTATATGGTTTTATTGTACTTGTCATTGCCATAGTTAAACTTGTTCTTCCGTGAAATCCACCTGTAAATGTAACTATCTCTGTTCTTTTTGTATATTTACGGGCAATTTTCACAGCATTTTCAATAGCTTCAGATCCACTATTTACAAACATTGTTTTCTTCTTAAAATCTCCCGGAATAATACTATTTAACTTTTCAGCAAGACGTACATAAGATTCATATTGTACTACATTTATACTTGAATGAAAAAATTTTGAAACTTGTTCTTTTACAACTTCAATAACTTCTGGATTAGAGTATCCTATATTTAAAACTCCAATTCCACCAACAAAATCCAACATGATATTTCCATCTACATCTTCAAACATTGCACCTTCTCCTCTTTCAATAAAAGTAGGTACTCCGGATGATACTCCAACTGGAACATTTTCTTGTCTAAGTTTTATTAATTCCTTTGCTTTTGGTCCCGGTATTGTTGTAATTATTTTGGGTAAACTAGTTCTTAATTCTGTCATAATAAATTCCTCCTCGATTATATTAATAATCTAATATTTGTATTTCTAACTTTATATATAATTTTTAATTAACAACTTCATTGTGCAAACATTATATTTTCAACACTTTGAGCTACATTATTTAAATAACTATTGTTCTATTTTTATTTTACTTTCTACGTCAGTTGTTATTACATCATCGCCGCCAGATAGCATTTCTGGTGGGCTTACGTTAAACCCTTTAGTAAGAAATATTAAATAGATAAAACCGCATGTGGCCCAGATGCATCCCAAAGTCAGGGCAGCTTTGTCTAAGTTGGTAAGAAGCAAGAAACAAAAACTTGCACCAATCATTGGAAAAATCAAAAACAGAATAGTATCTTTAAATGACCGTCTCTTTTCCTTGATGAAATAATGGACAATCACCGAAATATTTACAAATGTAAATGCCGTGAAAGCTCCAAAGTTAATAAAGGATGTAGATGTTGCAACAGTAAGTTTAAGAGCAAGCAAGGCAATCACGCCTGTAATGATAATGTTATTAATTGGAGTATTAAATTTGTTGCTCAGTACTCCAAATATTTTTTTAGGTAATACGTTATCCCTCCCCATTGCATACATAAGTCGGGCACCACTTGCTTGGGCTGAAATACCCGAGGCAAACTGCGCGATAATCATGCCGATTAGAAAAATGGTACCGAATATAGGTGGTGCAACTTGTTTTGCAATCTCAAATGCAGCATTACCTGCATCTTTGTAAACATAGCCGGGGTGAGCCATATGGGTAGTATAGGTTGCCACTATGAAAATCAACCCACCAATCACCGTTGTAAGTATGATAGCACGTGGAATATTCTTTAATGGGTCAACTGCTTCTTCAACGAAAGTTGAAACGGCGTCAAATCCAAGGAATGAATAACAAGCAATAGACGCTCCAGCCATCACAAAGCCAAACGGAACATGTTTGTTGTAAAAAGGACTTATCGATAACATAGTTCCTGTACCGATACCATGCATCACAGCTTTAACGCTAAAAGCAATAAAAGCGCCGATTACTAGAAGTTGCAGTAATACCATGACAACATTGACTTGTGCGCCAATCTTGATCCCAATGATGTTGATTGAGGTAGTGACGAAGATAAATCCTAAAACAAACGCCCATGATGGAATACTTGGGAACGCGGCGTTAAAATAGGAAGCACCAATGAGCCAGATTGCCATTGGGATGAAGACATAATCAAGCATGACTGCCCACCCTACCATGAATCCCAGGTGCGGGCTGATTGCTTTTCCAGTATATGTATAAGCTGATCCCGCTACAGGGAAAGCCTTTACCATGTGGCAATAACTTAGAGCAGTAAAAAACATAGCCACTAAGGATGCAAGATAAGCTCCTGCTTCGACGCCATGAGTTGTTTCAGAAATAACACCATATATTCCATATACAATCATTGGCGCCAAATATGCCAGCCCAAATAAAGTTAAGTGATGTAATTTTAAAGTACGTTTAAATACCTGCTGACCACCTTGATTTTCCATTGAAATTTACCTCCTAAAAATATGTTTCCTAATATAAATTTGTATATATTTCAATCATTTCTTCTCTTGATAATGCTACGTAATTATTTACTAATAATCTTTGTTGCGACTCTATAACGCTATCAGTAAACAATTTTATTTCTTCTTTCTTCATTCCAAATTCTTTTAATGGCTTTTTCATCAATAATTTATTTAACACATTTTCAATTTCTTTATAAACATCCTCACCATGACTAAGACCTAATACATTTGCCAAAAGAGTATTTATTTCCTTTATCTTTCCATTTGGATTCTTTTTACTGTACATTTTAAAAACTTCAGTAAATAGTTCATAGTTTGCTTCTCCGTGTGCTACATGATAAACTCCACCTAATGGATAAGACATAGCATGAACTGCTCCAACTCCAGCATTTGCAAAAGCAATTCCAGCATAGTTACTGGCGGTTGAAAATTCCTTTAGTAAATTCTGACGATGATCCTCACCTTTTTCTATAATTTCCATGTAGCCCTTCATAATCATTTCTATAGCTTTAACTGAAAATATCTCTGTGTATACACTAGCCTTAGGAGATACAAAAGATTCAATAGCATGAATTAATGCATCTATGGAGCTAGCAACAAAAAATTTAAAAGGTAATCCCTTAATTAACTCTGGAATAAGCACTGCTTGATTTGCAAACAACTCATCAGTCGCAAGTCCCATTTTGGTATATTTTGATTTTATTTCTGCAATTGAGATATTAGTTACTTCGCTTCCAGTTCCGCAAGTCGTAGGGATAATTATTAATTCCTTATCCCTTATAAAAGGTACTTTTTTCTCAAACAAATCAAGACAATTTTTTACATCCTTAAAAACCATTAATTTAGAAATATCTATAACAGTTCCGCCCCCTATACCTACAATTCTTTTGACTTTTTTATTAGGCATAGCTGCAATAATCTTGTTAATCATCTCGTCAGAAGGTTCACCAACACCATATTTTTCTTGAAAAATAAAGTCTGCTTTTAAATTTAAATATTTCATAAATGGTTCATACATAAATTCTTGAGTTAATACTAAGTCACCTTCACCAATTTTAAACTCATCTGCAAAATCTTTAAAATTATTAAAAGTATGAATCTGAGGTACTAATTGAAAGTTTTTCATAATATCCTACCTTTCTTTTATCCATATTTATTTTTGTTAAAATTCATGTTTAAGTCTATTTTCGAGTTCTTATATCTGCTTATTTTTTTACTTGTAATATTTGAAGTCTAAGTATTACTCTCCTTTCATTAAAACATTTCTCTCTCAATTGCATTTCATACTACATATGTAGCAATTCCTATGCCAAAGTTATAGCAAAATTATACATTTGAAAACTATTGATGGTTAATCGTTCTATTTGCGTCTTTTAATTAAATATTCTGATTATTGTTTTGTGTAAATATTATAAAAAAAATAATAAAATATGTATCATAAAAGAAACACATCTTAACAATTTAAATTGACGGATTTCATAAAACCTTGCATATTATGGGTGTTACACCTTATACTTATTTCTGTTGCATATTTGAAACGTGTTTCATTTTTAAAACATATTTTTTCCCAAGTATTTTAGATATACAAGTTAAACTACTCAACGTGACTGAAGTGGCTACAATTGAAAGAATTGGAGTTCTAAACAAAAATATGATTTCCTTATAGAAATCATATTTTTGAGGTGTACCTTATTACATTTTTTGTTTTAATTTTATTTGCAGAATTTATTTAATAATTTATTCTTTTATTCTAGCTATTACTTTTGCTAAGGCTTTTTTATGAGCCAAATTACCTTGTCTTGCTATCATTATTCTTTGAGCCTGTGGTGATCCTGCACCATGCATTGATTCTGTTCTATAACCAACAGCAGCTGTTCCAAGTGCTAAGTTTTCTATTAATCTTAATATTCTCATCCTGTTTTCAGTTGAAACAGATGCAACACCTTTTAAGTATTTTTCAAGATAGGGTCCAGTTATCGGATCTTTAAAATCTTTGTCTGCAGGCATAGTTACCATGAGTCCTCCAGCAATGTCTTCCGCAAGTCTTACTATTTCATATGGGAATCTTGTAACATTTTGTTTACATACATTAGCAAGTAACAAATCTATTATATAGTTACCTGATTCAGTTTTATGACCTTCTGCAGAGCATGCAATTCCACAAGCGTATAGTGTTTCATTTAAGTGAGTCATTTCTATCAATTTGTCTTTAATGTGTGATACTCTATTGGTTCCATTGTAATCTGCAGCTACAGCCGTAGCTCCAATGAGCACATCACCTACACCAGTTTTGCACCCACCATAACTTTGTCTATGATATCCTGCAAATCTTTCAACAAGCATTCCTGCAAATTCAGTTTCTCCATTTAAGAATATCCTATCATTTGGTACGAATACATTGTCAAAAATAGTTAAAGCTTCCACTCCACCATAATTATAATTTCCAACATCTATATCTGCGCCTTCTTCACTTTTTCTTGTATCACAAGATTGACGTCCAAGAATCATAATAATCCCTTCTGTGTTTGTTGGTATCGAAAATGATACTGCATAATCCTTTTCATCTGGTCTCATAGCCATAGTTGGCATAACTAAAACTTCATGAGAATTACATATACCAGTTTGATGAGCCTTTGCACCGCGAACCACAATACCATCCGGTCTTCTTTCAACTACGTGAAGATACATATCTGGATCTTCTTGTTTTGTTATTGAAAGTCCTCTATCTCCTTTTGGATCCGTCATTGCTCCATCTACTATTAAATCATTTTCATGAATATATTTTAAAAACTTTTTAAATCTTTCATGATACTTTGTTCCATAAGCTTTATCAATTTCATAAGTAGTGCTATATTCAGAGTTGAATGCATCCATACCAACACATCTTTGGAAACATGAAGCAGTTTTTTGGCCACATAACCTTTGCATTTTAACTTTTTTAATTAGGTCTTCAGTGCTTTGATGTACATTAGCAAATCTATTGATTTTTTTACCTGTAATTATTGAAGTAGCTGTCATTAAGTCTTCGTACTCAGGCATCTGTGCCAAATCATAAGTCATTTTAACTGAGTTCATTGATGGACGAATTATAGGATTGTCCACTACATTTTCCACCTTTTTCCCAAACATATAAACCTTCAGATTTAATTTTCTAAGACTCTCTACATATTGTTCTCCAGTCATTAATCCCACTAAAACCATTCCCTTCACATATATATTTTTATGTTACTTTACATTTATTTCACTTTACATTTATAAATGTAGCAATACTCATGCCAAAGTTATATAAAAATATATTTTACAACATTCCCATCTCTAAATATTTTTTACGTTTTCTAAAAAAAGTAGTAGAATTAATGCCCAATTTTTTTGCAGCATCACGAACGTTACCAGCATCATCAAAAGCCATACTAATAAGTTTTGCTTCTACTTTTTCAACTGCCTCTTTTAAATTACATATCTCTTCGCACTGAATAACTTTTCCTATAATACTCTGCAATAATTCAATTGGCAAGTCACTTTTGAATATTTTATTGCCATTACTCATCACTATAACCCTTTCTACAATATTTTTGAGTTCACGTACATTCCCCGGCCAACTGTAATTATAAAGTGTACTCAACGCCTCAATAGTGAAAGTCTTTTCAAAATTATATTTATCATTTAATTTAGATAAGAAATGCTGAATTAAAGGTAAAATATCCTCTCTCCTATCTCTTAAAGGTGGTACAATAAGAGGTACAACAGCTAAACGATAATATAAATCTGCTCTGAATATTTTATTTTTAATCATATCTTCTAAGTTTCTATTTGTAGCTGCTAATATTCTTATATCAATCTTTACTGGTTTCACCGCCCCAACTCTTTCAACTTCTCCCTCTTGAAGTACATTAAGCAGCTTAACTTGTATGTCTAAAGGAAGTTCTCCAATTTCATCCAAAAAAACTGTACCTCCATCTGCCACTTCAAAAAGCCCCATCTTGCCTTCCTTGTTAGCCCCTGTAAATGCACCTTTTACATACCCAAAGAGCTCAGATTCTATAAGATTTTGAGGAATTGCTCCACAATTAATTTTTATAAAGTTTTTGTCACGTCTCATACTATTTTTATATATAAATTTAGCGATTTCTTCTTTTCCAACTCCAGTTTCTCCGAGTATTAAAACAGTAGTATCCACATTAGCTACTCTTTTAGCAACTTCCAATAAGTCTAACATTGTTTTATCCTTCGCAATCACGTCTGTTAAATTTAGATACTGTATTCTCATAGCCTCTATCTCTGAATAGTATTTTTCTGTTAACTTCATATTTTTAGCAAGCTGATCTTGTAGCTCGTATAGTTCCGTTATGTCTCGTACATTTGTAACCACCATATTTATATTGCCTTCGACATCAAAAATAGGATTACTTGAAACCAACACTTTTTTACCTGTACTAAATTCCTGCTCAATTGTATTAGATCTTCTATTTTTTAATACCATAAGAGTAGATGACTTAGATATATATCCCTCTTTTTCTAGTTCATACATATTTCTGTCTATCATATTTTTTCTTTGTAACCCTGTTATGTTTTCATAAGATTTATTAATCTTTAATGTATTAGCTTTACCATCGGTTATATAGATACCATCAAAGGATGCTTCAATAACCGCATCCAATTCTATGCAATTTAGCTTTACAATGCCACATTCATTATTGCAGTTTAATCTTTGCTTAGGATCATTTATTTTTTCTAATGAATTAGCAACCCGTTGCTTATAATTATTTATGCTTAAAATTCCTACAAATTTACCATCTGAATTTATAACTGCCATATAATCTTCCGCTTTATCAATGCAGTCTGATATTTTAGAATCTTCATTTATAATATTTATTGTACCCCTTAAAAGGTATTTTACATATGTATCAGGGCTTATACCATTAATAAAATTTTTAATTATATCACTTTTCGTTATAACTCCAACTAAAATATCTTTTTTATCTAATATCGGTATTACTTCTACTTCATTATTATTAAATAACTGTGATGCCTCATAAAAAGTATTATTTTCTTTTAGTTTGAAATCACTTTTCGTCATAATATCCTTTACTTTCAAAAAAAACACCTCTCAATTTATAATAAATTAAACTATGCATTATTATACATTACATAGTTCAATTTTATTATATCAGAAAAGGTGAGCTTATATTAAGCTTTCATAAATTGTACAATTATTTCTTACATATTAAATTTAATGTTGTTATATCATTCCCTTTATACTAAGAGAACACCATCTAACTAATTCACTCATTATTAAACTTCCATCCCAAGGAGAATCATAGAAGTTCATATATCCAATTTTCACAACTCTGTCTACTCCAAATGTTGTTACTTTGTCCGTAAAATCTAAAACCTTTTCCTTATTTTTAAAAGCTATTCCTATAGTTTGTATATTTTTAGTAATTAAAGGACATACATCAAATATATCCTCCACCTCTTTTATAAATATAGTTCGCCCTGTAATTGGCTCTTCAAGCTTTATTTCATTATCAATTAATATTGTATATTGAAGTCCTGTGCTTATATAAGCTAACTTATCGAGGCTTAATAGATATTCCCCTCTTTTGTTGATTATTTTAGCAGCTATAGCCTCCTCTAAATCTAAATTTGCATATCTTTTGGTAATTTTTTCAAATTTTAGACTTAGCATTTGAGCTATGTCTTTTACATGTAGTTTACTTTTCTCTATAAATAACACCTGAGGCGAAGAACATCCCTTTTGACCAAAAACAATTGTATCTGTAACCAAATTCTCTAAGTATTCCTCTAAATCATCACTCTCAATTGCGGATTTATCAAAAACGGCAAAAGAATACTTAGGGCCAAAAATTAAATCCTTACAAGTAGTTTTTTTTGGCATTAGGCAAATATCATCTACTGCTGTTTTATTTCCCCAAACCATCCTAACATCAGCTTTTAAGGACATCAAAGAATTAAGATTCCGATCAAAACTATCAAAATAAATAATGGCAATATTCTTCAATAAAATATTAGATGAATAGGTGCTTCCTTCATATTCAACATTTATATTTGCTAAAATTATTAACAATTTATATACAATACTGGCGCTTTCCTTAGATACTCGAAGAATATTAGCATTTTTACATAGGATGCTTTGTATAACAGAATAAATTCCAAGTGTAGGCACATTCCCAGCCATCCAATGACATACTATGCCCCTTGGTTGTGCCTTAATATATTTTTCGTCATCTATCTGTACGAATTTATTTAAGTATTCGATATTCTCTAAATTGAGTTTTAACTGTTTTTCAATATTTACCTTTTTCAAATAAAAACATAAAAATGAAGCACCCTCCATTCTTAATATTTCTCTGTTTTTTGCAATTTTCTTGCTATATTCATTAATTATAAGTATTATAGCTTCCACTGGTATTTTGTGGATTTCTATTTGATTATTATTTAAACAGGTTTCTATTTCATTAAAATCTTTTAAATTTATACCATTCTCGTTGAACTCACCATTTAGCTCGTAATAATTTATCATCTTCCTACCTCTCTCTGTGCAAAGGTATCTCCACATCCTCTAACTTCAGCTTTGTCTATTCGCGACTTAAATCTAAAATATTTACCATGTCTACCACATGGGCAATCATCTATACCTACAAACTCACCAACATCTTCAGTTAGGATAGCTTGTGATGGGTAACTAGTACCTAGAATACTCATAACCTCTATAAGCCCAATTTCTCCGAATTTCACTTCTTCTAATGTTTGTATATCCCTTATAATAATCTCTGCAAAATTAGGGACATGTTTATACCCATATTCACAATCAATAAAAACTACTCCTAACTGCTCTACCATTCCATAAAAATCTATTATATTAGAAACTTTTGTGCCAAATACCTGTGCAGCAGTCTCTGAAAATACTTTTTTCTCTACTTTTTCAGATATTATTTTTTTCCATCCACCACTATGTAGTAGCTTCATATTTGGCTTATTTAATTGTATTTGTTCCTGTTTTAAAACTTTTAAAAATTTAGACCATAATATATAAGTAAATCCATAAACTATAATTTTCTCATCCTTATGCTTTCGCTCAAATGCACGTAGTCTATCTATGTTTACCCTAAGTTCATCATTATCTTTATCCATTACATAACAAATCTCACTCGCAAAAGCACTTACTCCTCTTATCGCTGCCCCACGTGCAGTCATGCTATCCCTTTTTTTGTTGCTATCTTCATCATCTATGATAAGCATTGGTCTTCTTTTGGAACCTAAAAAATTTGATAATGTACTTATTAACCCTTGTGTTTGCCTTATTGAAGTCTTTTTATCTAAATATATTTTGCTAGGGATTCCTGTGGTTGTAGCACTAGAAAGTAACACTCTTGCTACTTTATCAACCTCGCAAACTCTAAGATCAAAAGATTTAAACATATTGACAGGTATATATGGAACCTCTTCTAATGTTTTAATACTATTTATATCTACACCTAATTTTTCATACATAGATTTTATGTTTAGATTCTCCATATTCTTATCTAGTTGAGATAATATTGTCTTCAAAAACAGCTTTTCTTTATCTTTCTGATTCAAATTAAACTGTTCACCAAGCACTAGCTCATCTATAATTTCCGCAATCTCCAATTTTAACACCCTCTTAATTGTTACTTAAGTTGTTTAATTAACACCTTGCCTGAAGAATTTTTAGGAAGAGTCCTTAAAAACTCTATATATCTTGGTATTTTATATGAAGGCAACTGTTTTTTACAAAAATCTAAGATATACTTAAAATCTACAAAGGGTTTATCCGCGACTATTACTACAAAGGCTTTTACCGCTTCTCCTAGAATATCATCTAAAACTCCAATAACAACGCATTCTACTACCTCTGGAATTTGTAATATTATATCCTCTATTTCTTTAGGACTTATTCTAATCCCACCACTTTTAATAATGTTTTTTTCTCTTGCTACTATATATATATACCCATCATCATCTACCCTAGCTAGATCACCCGTATATAAACAACCTTGTCTTAATACTTTATTGGTTGCCTGTTTATCATTAAAGTATCCCTTCATTATATTTCCGCCACTAGCTACAACCTCTCCTATTTCTCCAACTTTTACTTTGTTTCCCTGACTATTTAAGACTTGTAGCTGTGTACCTTTAATGCCTCTTCCTATTGAATTCATCTTTTCCTTAATTAAATATGGTGGTAAATAAGATAACCTTGCTGTAGCCTCAGTTTGACCGTACATTATAAATATCTCTACGCCGTCCAAAATATCTATAAGTTGCTTAATAAATATTTCTGGTAGCTTCCCCCCTGCTTGAGTTATATACCTTAATGTTGGAAACTTAGTATTCTTCATATCAGTCATTCTAAGCAATATTTGATAATTACTAGGAACACCTGAAAAACCTGTACAATTATAATTATTTATATCCTCAATAACTGTTTGTGGAAACATAAATTTATTATTAATTACAAGACTTCCCCCTACTCTAAAATGAGTATGTAAAATTGAAGTACCATAACAATAATAAAAAGGAAGTACCGTTTCAACTCTATCATTATTTGTAAGTTTCAAGTATTCTATTATAGAATTTGTATTGCTTATAAGATTATAATGGGTAAGCATTACTCCCTTAGGATTACCTGTAGACCCAGAAGTAAACAATATTACAGCTACATCTTCTTTTATATTTATATTATCCGTATTGTTATTTCCCTCATAACAAATTATATTAAGATCACTTTTATCTGTATAAATTTCAACATTTTTATAATTAAGTGACTTTATTTTTTCACAGAATTTGTTTTGAGTAAAAATCACCTTAATATTTAGAGAGTCAATAATATACTTTATCTCATTACTGCTTAAAGCCGGATTAATAGGAACACATATGGCACCGCTTTTAATTATTCCAAAGTAGTTTTCAATAAAAAAATTAGAATTTTCAGAAACTAAAAGTACAGCATTCTTTTTAGATAAATTCTTGTTTATTAAGAAAGAAGCTTTTTTTTTACATTTTCATAAATTTCTTTATAGCTAATCTCATTTTTAAAGATAACAGATGTTTTATTAAGTTTTGATGAATTCTCGAAAATATAATCTGTAAAGGTCATATCTCAATACCATACTTGCCAACTATTTTCTTAATGTCACCTATAGTATACATTCTAGAAATATCCACCACATTTAAAGCTATATCAAAAACTTCTTCTAAACTTGTTATAAGCTCTACATGTCCCAAAGAATCCCAATTTTCTATCTCATCTGGTCCCATATCATCATTTATATCCTCAATTTTTTTTATATCAAATACATCCCGTAACACCTTGTTTAATTTTTCTAAATTGCTCACAATAACTCCTCCTAAATATTAATGTTTTATTATATATAAGCAATATTCATGCCAAAAGAGATTATACTTCTCCAAGTATAATCTCTTTTTCTTCTTCACTAAAGTGAAAGTAATCATATAAATAATTTTCATCTTTTTCATCATAATCTATCATGGTTGGAATGCATAATTTCATTAAGTTATTTGGATAATACTCATATGCATCCTCACCTAGTTTTTTCGCAAAGGTCTTAAAATAGAATTCGTATATTTTACTATTTAATATGTATAATAAAAAATCATAAGTAAACTCAGCATCCTCTTTTATAGTAAGTGCATATACATCTGCACTAAAATAACTTCCCGTGTCAAGAGCGAATCTGTTACTGCTGGCTTTAAATGGAAAAATTATCTTTTCACCTTCGAATATGTTTTGCTTTCTACCCCATTGAAGTTCATACCATTTTCTAATACCCTTTTGACACTCTCTTCTTTTTAGAAGCTTTTCCTTCTGTAATCCAATATAAGCTATAGCATTATTATATTCTTTAGGATTACAAATTAAATCTGAATATATTATATAACTGTCTTGTCTTGAAATTTTATTTTTTTCTATGTAACTGCTCTTAATCCAAGGTTTTATTATATCCTTTTCAATATTTTTTCTTAGGCAAGTATCATTATTGAGTACAAAAGCTTTATCACACCCAGTTATTATTCCCTGATAACTATAACATATATTACTAAGCTCAGTATGTTTTTGTTGTTTTATTTTTTTTATTATGGTTCTCACTTTCTCATCTACTAAAACCCAACCCTTATCATCTAATTCTTTTTTATTTAGCATAAAAGTGTTGAATTTATTGCCACCTTTTAAAAATACATTATTATAAAATTCTTTTTTTTCTTTACCTTTTACGGTCAATGGCTTTATAATTTCAATTTGATTATCAGGGGTTTTATGATTTGTTATAAATATAATTAAAGGGTCTATCCCTACATTTTTAAATGGTCTTATACCATAAAAATCTATCATTTTATCTATAGTGTAACCTTCCTTTAACAGCTTCCTCAAATCTTCTCCACTAGGTGATTCTATAAAGTATCTTGAGGTAATAAATGTAAGCTTTCCACCCTCACTTAAATCCTCTAATGCTTTCTCAAAAAAACAATATGATAAGTCCCCTTTATCTCTGTATACTTTTTTATATTTTATTTTTAGAAATGAAGCATACTCGTTATCTATAGATTTTTTGCCAACATAAGGTGGATTTCCTATTACGATATCATATTTACATTCATTCTCATACAACAAAAAATCCTTATTAAAAATATTTTCAAGTATGATTCCCTTGCTTAAATCATATAAATCAATAACAAGAATTTTTAATGCTACATCATCAATATCAAATCCAAACAAATTGTATCTTATTATATGGTCATCAATGCTTTTTACATTTAATTTCAATCCATTTTTCTCATTAATAAAACTCAAATTATCCTTATATAAATTCTTAAGAAATTTAAAACAACAAATCAAAATGTTTCCTGTGCCACAGGATGGATCGACAATTCTTATATATGGATTATTTATTATCTGCGCTGCTTTTATAGTATTTTCTATCATATAAGAGGTTATAGGTTCTGGAGTGTACACCGTACCCTTCTCTTTATTATTTTTTATAAATTCATAATAGCCATCACCAAAACTTTTTTTTCCTGATCTTTCTAATTTTATTTTATAATTTTTAAGAGCAATTACTTTGTATACATCATCTATTGGACTTATTATAATATTATATACCTCATATATTTCTTGTTTTAATAAATCAAGCATTTATTTTCTCCCACCTATGTTACTAAAATTTAGTTTTACAATGTTATTATTTAACTACAAACTCTCATCAACAATAGTTAATATTTCATCTCGTTTTATTCTTCCGTTTTCAACTAATTCATAACAACGTTTTTTAACTTTTTCTTTGTAAATTTCATCTTTAATACTAGAAAGATTTATTTTAACATTTAAAATTGCACTTTCAATAGATGCTTGAAGCATTAAAACTGATACCCCAGCATCAGAAATCGCATTTTTGTTACCTAACTTAGCTGCTACCATCACATACTCGTATATTTTATATGCTTCCTCTGCTACATTTAAGGGAACTTCTAAAGCCCCTAAATATCCTTCTTTTATTTTAGCACTTCTTACTTTCTTATCATCATCGCTTTCCTTTGGAAGTTTAAAAGCTGACATCAGTATTAAAAAGGCCTCCTTGTCTTTGTTCATTAGTTCTAAAAATTTACTCTGATATTTAAGACATGCATCTAGAGTTTTAGAAATAAGTATTTTTTCCTCATCACTATATTCATTGTATACCTTCTTACCTATAGTTAAATTAAACACCATAGAACCTAACCCACTGGCTAAAGATGCTGCAAGTGCTGCAACACTTCCACCTCCTGGTACAGGTGAATTTGAACCTAATTCATTAATAAATTCTCTTACAGTTTTTTGATCTAACATTTTTTATTCTCCCTTCAAAAATCTAATTATTTCTTTGTTAATATCACTACTGACAAAACAATCATTATACTCCCAATTATAATTCTAGATGAAATAGGCTCTCCTAAGATTATTATTCCTAGTATTAAGCTAACTATAGGCTCAATAGTACTTAGAATTGAAGCCTTAGAAGGTCCTATTAGTCTAACCCCTTCCAAAAATGCCATTAAAGCTACCACCGTAGATATAAATGCTATAAGTAAAATTGCCACAAGTGCATAGAAAGAAATATGGATGCTAAAATTACTAGTGCTCATAGCAGCTATAAACATCACAGTAGCAGATGCACACGAAATATAAAAGGTTAATACGTAACTATTAATATTCTTAAATTCTTTATTAGAAGCGCCTAGCACATATAATGAATATAATACTGCAGCTATTAATGCGAGTATTATTCCTTTTATGTTAAAACTGACACTTGCCTTATCAATTAAAATATAAATACCCATTAAAGATATAATCAAAGAAATAATTTTTCTAAAATATATTTTTTCTTTATAAAACATATATGCTAATATAGTGACAATGGATGGATATATGTAGAAAATCATACTTGCCATTCCAATGCCTATATAATTATATGACATGTATAAACTAGAAGTTGTAAGTGTAAATCCAAATACACCAATAATTAATATTAAAATGGACTGTTTTTTAGTTAATTTCATAGATATACCTTTCGTTTTCAAGTAATAAAAAAGCATAATTGCTGCAAACAAAAACCTAAGGAACAATGTGCTGTATGTATTTGCTCCTCCTCTATATGACAGTTTCGCAAGTATTGGCATAATGCCAAAAGCACTAGCTGATAAAATGATGTATAGAATTCCTTTTGTTTTCTCCATATTATCCCTCCTCATTTTCACATAGACTAAATAACAATCGCATAACTATTAAAATTGTACCATCTTTATCTTATTATTTCATCAATTAAATAAAACTTTACAAATATTAGATATATAACATTAAAATAATATTGTAATAAAAATAATTTATGTACTATTATTTAACTTAACATAACTAAAATAAGACCCTATGATAACAAAACATCATAGGGTCCCAGAATAAATTATCTATTTAGTATTCTTAGTATATGCATTATCCCAAGTGTTTGAAAATACAAAATCTTTTACATCTTTTTTATCATAATGTTCTTTACTCTCTGCAATTTCTCCAATTGGGGTTATAGCAACTACCTTATAATTTTGTGGAATTGAAAGTGCTGTTTTAATAATGTCCTCATTAATATCAGCAATCCAACAAGTTCCATACCCCTCATTAGTAGCCGATAAAATAAAATGCTCCATAGCTATTGCACTATCTACTAAATAGTACTCTTTGTTTTCTACTTCACCTGAAGCATCTGGGTCCGCAATTACAACTGCTGTCATTGGCGCATCGATTATTGACTGTGATGCTGAATTATCCTTGTTTATTATTGCTTTTGAAATTTCCATAAGCTCCTTCTTCTCATCAACTAATATAAATTTGTAAGAAGTCTTATTTTTCCATGATGGTGACATCATAGCTGCCTTAATCATTCTAGATAACTTTTCTGCATTTACTGGGGTAGTTTTAAATTTCTTAATACTTTTTCTACTCTCAACTACATCATAAAATTCCATATAACACACTCCTTTAAATTTAGTATGTGTAATAGTCGCATAAATAATGTAATTATTTTTTCGAAATTTTGCTTTTAAATATATTCCATATATACATAGTTTCCTCGATTTTTAAAAGATATGTTAAAGCAAAATATAATATACTTCCTATAACTGCACAAACAAATAAAATTGTTAAATTCAAAACAAACCCTGATATTAAATTAATTATAAATATTTTTTTCATGAAATATATTACAAACCCCATAATTATAGAAGCTATAGATATTTTTTCTATTGTCTTAATCATAGAACTAAATTGGATCCCTGGAAATTTCTTATTCATCTTAATTAATAACATTACAGTAATAACTGTAGCTGAGATTGATGAAGAAAGTGTAAGTCCTGGTACTGACATGTATTTGTACAAAATAGCACTTAAAGCAACATTTATTACTACACCCACCATACTATAAATCATAGGTGTTTTAGTGTCTTTAGCGGAGTAAAAGGCCCTATTTAATATGTCACGCACTCCATAAGCTATCATAGTTGGAGAATATAGCACTAACGCCTCTGAAACCAATTTTACGTCACTTAGCGTAAATTTTCCTCTTAAATATAGTACACTAATTAAAGGTTCTCTTAATATAACTATTGCAAGTGCCGCAGGTATCATTACTAGATTTATAATATTAATTGATTTAACTAAAGATTTTTTGTATTCCTCATGATTATTTTGAACTATGAATGTAGAGAGTATTGGGTATATTATCATAGAAACTGCTACAGCAAAAACTTCATAAGTAAGTAGAGTTACCTTATTTGCACAGTCAAGAACTGCAGTTGCACCTTCATATAAGCCCATGGCAAATGATCTATTAATAAACAAATTAAGTTGCATGGTTGAAGTGCTTATTATTATAGGAATCATTAATATAAATAGTTTTTTTAAGTCTTTATCGCGAAAATTCAATTCAAATTTATACCCGTATCCTAGTTTCTTAAACTTAGGTACATTAATTATAAATTGAACGAAAAAAGCCAAAACAGTAGTTATTGCAAATCCGGTAAGACCAAATTTATCTACAAATAAGCTTAAATAAATTATATATATTAAGTTTGCAGCAGCAGCCATTGCAGCTGGAATAGAAAATTCTTTGTGAGCTTGAAGTACTCCTGCGACAACACCTTGTAGAGTTAAAAATAACACTGATAAGAACATAATCTTAAGTATTTTTACAGTTTGATTAAACATCACTGGGTCATTAGATAAGTTATTAGCGAAATAATAAACTATATAATATGAAAATAATATTCCAACTCCCGTAATAATTATAGTTAATAACATGGAAGTATTAGTTACATTATTTACAAAACGATTTCGTTCTTTTAATTCTTTTGTCTCAATGTACTCTGTAAGAATGGGTATTATTGTTGTGCTAAGCCCATACCCTAAACTAGTAAAAAGAAATACTACACCAAAACACCATACGTATATGTCTGCTGAATGGGTAGTTCCAAATTTAGCTAACATTAAGCTATCTCTTACTATAGCCAGTACCTTTCCAAGTATTACAAAAATCATTACAATCATTGAACTTTTTAAAACTTTGTTTTCTTTCATGATACGCTCCATATTTTTGTGAATTTAAGAATTAATATCATCTTCACTGTTAAATCATTTTTTTAATATATTTTTATAAATTTCATAATATTTTTCCCAGAAATTTTCTATAGTGAAATTATTAATAACGATATTATGTAAATTTTCTCCTTTTACATTTGAATAACCCTTATCTAAATAGGCCTCTCTCATAGCCATGTAAATATAAACATTATCCTTATCTTTTATTTTATATCCACTATTGTCATCTAATATACACTCTAGGTCTCCTACCTGAGTATAAATTAATGGTTTCTTTACAATTCCTGATTCTAATACCGTAAGTGGCGGTGCTCCACCCTCACTTAAAGAAGCTAGGATACTAACATTAGATGCATTTATGTAGTCTAAAGGATTAAAAACATTTCCTACCATAATAACTTCATTTTCTAGTTTTAATTCCTCTACTAAATTTTTCAGTTCCAAGTCTAACTCTCCACCACCAACTAATAATAATTTCACATCATGAAATTCAAGAATTAATTTTTTAAATGCTAAAATAACTTCTTTGTGGTTTTTTATTGGATGTAATCTTGCTACCATAACATATACGAATTCATTATCTTTTATTTTCAAACTATTCCTTATATCTTTTGCAGGGTTCCCAATAATACAACTTTTTATGTCTATACCATTATTTACAACTGAAATCTTTCCTTCTATTTTTTTATCTTCAAGTAAAGACTTCAGGTTATTTGATACACAAATATAATTTTTAAAACTCTTTAATCCCCTAGTACTCAAAGGTGTAAATATAAAATATTTCAACTTATTATTAAGAAAATCATATCTAAAATCACTATGAACTACGGCTACTGTTGGCACATTTAATTTACTTTTTAAAATTAAATGTAATAGGAAAGGTTTGGCTCCATGGAAATTTACTATACTTATTGAATTGTGATTTATAAAGTTCACAAGCTCCATATTGTAAAGCTTCTTACTAAAAAGCTTATAACTAACGCCCAATTCCTTAGCTTTCAAATATAATGGCCCTTCTCCAAGACAAGCAATTATATTTTGAAATTTTTTGTTTGATTTGTCACATATATTTAATACATGTTTTCCACCACCACCATTGTCATTACCAGATATAATATGTAATACTTTAATGTTTACCCCTCCCTTTATTTATCTAAAAAAACAATAACTACTCCTGTTTGTTTTTATATTTTATTACCATTATAATAAATTTTGGTATAGATGATAATCTCTTAATTCTAAATGGCTCTTTTATTACTCTATATAACCATTCCATTCCTAAGTTTATCATCCATTTAGGTGCGCGTTTAACCTTACCCGCAATATTATCAAAACTTCCCCCAACTCCCATAAATATTTTACAAGGAAGCCTGTCCATATATTTTGTTATAAATAATTCTTGCCTTGGACATCCCATTGCAACGAATAATACTTTAGGTTTTACGGCTTCTATTTCTTTTAATATATCTTCACAATTATCTAATTCAAAATATCCATCATGGCTACCAAGTATATTAAGCTTTCGATATTTAGTTCGTAAATTTATATTACACATATCCACTGTCTCTTTTGTTGATCCTAAGAGATATATTCCTTCATTATCTTTTTCACATTTTTTCACTATATTATCCATGACTTCTATACCTGCAATTTTTTCTTTGACAGGCTTTCCTACAATTTTCGAACAAATAACTGTTCCAATCCCATCTGGAATAATAATTGAATTTTTACTTGTAAAATTATGGAGCAAAACAGTATTTTCAAGTCCACTAAGGAGAACTTCTGGGTTTCCTGAAATAATATGTACTTTTTCAAAATTATCTATAGCCTCAAATAAAGCTCCCATATTATCATTAAAAATTTTATATTGTAAAATTTTCGTTATCATAAATTCCTCCAAACAACCTACCTCTAGCAGATTCCATATTAAATCACTTTAATTTAGTAACTCACTAATGTGAGTTACTAAAAAGCACCATCTTTCTTAAATACAGACACCACTGTTAATAAGATTATTTTTATATCTAATATAACTGAAAAGTCCTTAATATAGTTAAGATCATAAGTTACCGTTTTTCCTAGTTCTATTTCTCCTCTTCCACTAATTTGTGCAAGTCCTGTTATTCCTGGCAAAACTAGAAGCCTCTGATGATAGCTTTCTGGATAATACTTAACTACTTCTGGTATTTCAGGTCTAGGTCCTACAAGACTCATATTACCGAACAAAACATTAAAAAGTTGAGGTATCTCATCTAAACTACTACGTCTCAAAAAATTACCTACCTTAGTCACCCTACTGTCTGATTTACTTTGAAATACAAAATTTTCAAGGTCATCTGGATTAATATCAAGTTTTCTTTTACTCTCAGCTTGAACTATCATGGTTCGAAATTTATAAATAGTAAAGTTCTCACCATCTTTTCCAACTCTAATTTGTCTAAATATAGTTCCACCTTTTGAGTCTATTTTGATAGCAATAATGATAATTAAATATATAGGTGATAATATAATTATCCCTATTAAAGATAATATAATATCCATTAATCTCTTAAGTGCGAATTGAAATTTTTTATTCTCAATGTGTGTTTTCTTGTCTATAGTTATCATTTTACTTTTATTCACCTTATACACCTACCTTCTCATGAATATTTAAATACTTTTCATTTATAATTTCCCTAATAATTCGTATATTTTAATTAACTTCCGATGAATTTAATAAACTTTCAGCTGTAGCTATTAGAAACCAAAAATATGTTGTAGCCATAGGTACAAAAAATAAATTATCTGATATATTCATAAAGAAAAATGCAATCATTGAAGCAAATGCTCCCATATAAAAAGCTTTTATAAATTTATCATTTGTAATAGTAAATAGTTTCTTCACTCTAATAAGTGATGTCACTAAAACTGCTAAAAAAGATGCTATTCCTACTATACCCAATTCACTCTCAACCTTCAAATAAGAATTATGAGCAGGATATCTTTTGTAAGCGTTATAGCTTAACCCCTTATATTTACTAACATATTCATCATATCTACTTATGAAGTTACCATTACCAACTCCGAGAATCGGATGATCTTTAATCATCATTATTGCCGTTTTCCACAATTTAATTCTAGATTCATTTTCCGCTGTATTTGGTAAATCTCGAACTCTGTCAAGGACCGATGGCATAAATAAAGTTGAAATCCCTATACCACCAAAAGCTATAATTAACTTATAGCTGTAAATTACACATAATACCACTGCACCTATACAAACTCCAACTTGTGCATTCCTAGAATAAGTCATTATTATATTTACAAATAATAAAATTGATATTATCCCATACATACCTTTATTTTTTTTGTTTTTCTCATAAATAGTGAGCATTACTACTGGAAATATAATTAGAATAAGAAAGGCAGCATAGGCATTAGGATTAAACATAGTCGCTGCAATTTTAACCACACTATATCCTGAATAATGAACTACAAACTTTTTATCTAATCCAATCCTTGTGAAATGTTGGATTATACCAAAAATGCTTAAAAGCCCTGCTGTGAATATATAACATTTCAATAAATTCTTCACTAATTTTTTAGTATTAAACTCATATTTAATTACAAAAAATATAAACACATAAGTTAAAAATCTTGCACTTTCTTTTAGTGCTAATGATTTTTCTAATGCATATGAAGTGGATAATAACATTATTCCAAGTAATATTAATATGAATATACTTAAAGTACTACTAAATAAATCTCTAATACCATAAATAAACCTTTCACGCGTAGTCTTCTCGCAAATTAACTTTATGAAATATACAAATGCAACTATACCAAGTAAAATGTCGCTCACAGGTATTCCTTTAAAATTTGTCCCTTCCTGAATCAAAGGCATTATTACTATATATACACACATTAAACAATATAAAATACTATACTTATTTTTCATTATTTACACCTCTTTATACAATAATAATATCATTACTACATAATCAGTCCCTCACTTTCAAAAAGAGCTTCAATTTGTAAGTGAGGGACTATAACTTATTATGATTTTTATAAATTCATCAATATTTTTTCAAGTTTTTTTGTTATATTTTCTCTAGCATAATTTTCCATAACATAAGCTCTGCCATTTTGACCTAATTCATTTCTAAGTTCTATATCATTATATAACTTTAACACCGCTTCTGCAATTTCTTTTGAATTTTCAGGTTCCACAACTATTCCTGCATTTGCATTATTTATTAGCTTTGCAGCTTCACCCTGTACAGGCAGAATAATTGGTATCTCTGAGGCCAATGTTTCAAACATTTTTGAAGGTAGTGCACCTTTAAACAGCTCTAATTTCTTTAAAGGAATTATAGCGGCGTCCATAGATGCTACTATTTTAGGCATATTAGTTTTTGGCTGAAGAGGTAAAAATGTAACATTCGTTAATTCTTTTTCTTTAACCAAATTTATAAGACCCTGTTTTTCTGGACCATCACCAACAAAAATAAATTGAATGTTTTCTTCATTTTTTACTATCTCCGCTGCATTTATTATAACTTCAAGTCCTTGTGCTATTCCATGAATACCAGCATAACATAATGCAAATTTATTTTCTATTCCGATTTCACGTCTAAAGTCTTCATCCCTGTTTTCTTTTTTAAATAACTTTGTATCCACTCCATTAGTTAAAAGGTGTATTTTATTTTTATCGAAGCCTCTATTAACTATGTCATCAACTATTCCTTGTGTTTGACATGTAACAGCTGCAGCCTTTTTATAACAGAATTCTTCTAGCCATACAGACATTTTTATGAACAACTTATTATGAAGCACACCTAATTTTATAGCTGATTCTGGCCATAAATCAGATATGTTAAAAATAAATTTAGCTCCTTTAAGCTTAGCTAATACAAACCCTGAAAATCCAAGGAACAGTGGTGGAGATTCTGTTATTATTACATCCTGTTTATCTATATGTTTAGCGCCACTAATTACTGATGAAAAAGTAAAAGATAGATAATTCCTTAATCTTTTAGTAAACTGCTTAGATTTTGTAGCATAAATACTAGTTCTAACTATCTTTATACCCTCGATTTCCTCGATAACAACTCCACGGCCTTTGTACTCATCAAAGATTTCTCCCCTAGGGTAGTTAGGTAAAGCTGTTAATATTGTAACTTCATGACCAAATTCTTTTAATTTTTTAGCAAACTCAAAAATTCTATTTTGAGGTGCCCCAACTTCTGGAGGGCAATATTGTGTTAAAAATAAAATACGCATTTTTCCACCTCTACTATTTGTTTATAATTTCTAAAATTTTCTCTGCAGCGTGACCATCACCAAAAATATTTTGTTTAACTTTGCTCGGAACGAAATTTAATATACCATCTAATATCTTAGCCTTATCGGTTCCAACAACAATATTCCAGCCATTTTCTACTGTTTCTACCCATTCTGTTTCATCTCTCATAGTAATGCAAGGCTTATTCATGAAGAATGCTTCCTTTTGAACTCCACCACTATCTGTAATAATCTTTCTACAGTGCATTTCTAAACTTATCATATCTAAGTACCCAACTGGATCTATTATCTTTATATTTTTGTTAAATGATAAATTATAATCGTCCATATATTTTTTGGTCCTTGGATGTAATGGTAGTATTACTTGCTGACCACTTTCATTTAATGCTTCAATTATATTTCTTAACCTATTTATATCATTGGTATTTTCTGCTCTATGTATAGTAGCTAATATAAATTCTTCCTGTTTTAGATTCAGCTCTTTCATAATCTTTGATTTTTCTTTTGAAAGTTTTGAAAAATTAAGTGTTGCATCATACATTACATCTCCTACATTATAAACACCACTCGTAACTCCTTCATTACTAAGGTTTTTAATAGCTGAAGCCGTAGGTACAAATAAATATTTTGATATATGGTCTGTTAAAATTCTATTTTGCTCTTCTGGCATAGTCATATTAAAGCTTCTAAGTCCCGCTTCTATATGAGCTACTGGAATAAGTAATTTACTTGCACAAAGCGCACCAGCTAAAGTTGAGTTCGTGTCTCCATAAACCAAAACCATATCTGGTTTTTCCTTTAAGTAAAGTTCTTCAAGTTCTATTAACATATTTCCTGTTTGCTTGCCATGTCCACCTGAACCTACTCCTAAATTATAATCAGGTTTAGGTATATTAAGTTCCTCAAAAAAGATTTTCGACATATTTTCATCATAATGTTGGCCTGTATGCACTAAAATTTCCTCATGCTCTTTTCTGATAACATTAGATACTGCAGCTGCTTTTATAAACTGTGGTCTTGCTCCTACTACTGTTAATATTTTCATATAGACTCCTACCATTTACCAAAGTTTATCTTTGATAAAATCAGGATTTACACTTCCTTCCACAACGTTTTCTATAAACTTTCAATAACATTCATTAAATCGCGAGTTAAATTTTCCCTACTGTACTCACTAACTTTGTCCCAATTAACATCTGTTTTTTTCTGCATACCCTTCCAAATACTATAAGACTTGTATATCGCCACTTCGATTTCATCCACTTTTTCAGGATGACAACAAAAACCAGTGTTTGTACTTATTATTAAATCTCTAGCAACCCCTGGAGGCACAATACCGATAATATCTCGTCCACTTCTTATGTATTCAAAAAGCTTACCTGTATATATTCCATCGCTACCCACGCCAGCTTCAATAATTAAAAGTGTTGCAGTAGACTCTTCTAATTTCTTTAAACTCTCTTTATGTGGCAAATATGATATAAATTCAATAATACTATCATATTTAGCAACAAAAAATCTTATATCCTCTTGGGCATCTTTTCCTATTTGTCCCACAAATCTAATTGTAATTTCATCATGCTTTATCTTTTTTCCCATTATCAGCTTATCTATAGCTATCAAGAAATTCTTCGGTGATCTCTTGCCATATAAAGTACCATTATGAGTTATAATATATTTTTTTGCCACTAAATTCATGTTGAAATCAGCAAAATCTTCCTCGTCATATCCATTAGTAATAACTTTAAATTTATCTACTGACTCTTCTTTATATCTATAAGCGAACTCATCTATTATAGGTTTACTTACAGATATTACACAATCAGCCTTTTCTATTACCATTTTCTCCATCTTTTCATTTTTTATTTTAGCATATGATGAGTAAGCTACAAATGGATTAGCTACCCACTGGTCCCGAAAGTCTGCAATCCATGGCAGATTAGACTTTTGTTTCAATTCATATGCAATTAAATGTCCAGTATATGGTGCTGATGTAGAATATAGTATATCAATTTTCTCATCCTTAATTATTTTAAGGCCTACCCTTACCGCATCTTTTTTCCACGATATTTTATCATCAGGTATATACATATTTCTATACATATTTAATAAATGTTTTTTTACTTTTCTCTTGATTCTAGATTTCAATGTAATCTCAGATGTTTTTTTTATAATATTTTCTTTATTATCTATTTTAACATCAGTTACTTTTCTATTAAGAATAGAATTAACAATAAAATTTTCTTTTTGAATAGCCCTAAATACTTTTATTCCATCAGTTGATTCAAGTTTTAAGGATTCATCCTTTATAGTTCCCTTTTCATTATTTACAGTAAGTACAAATACATTATAGCCAAATTTCTTTAGAAATTTAGCAAATTTTAAAGTTCTCTGAACTCCTGCACCACCAAGCGGTGGATAAAAATAAGCTACAATTAATATATTTTTCATTACAAACCCCTCACACTATTCTAAATCTTAATTAGTAGATTTCCCTTCTGGGTATATCATTAATATCATCACCACAGTAAAAACAAAAGCAGGTGCTACACTTAATGGATTTGCTGAGGCCATAAAAGATTGCCCTGTAATATTTCCATAAATTAAGAGAGAAGTAATACCAATAATTCCAGGCCATTTAAACTCCTTAAAATCTTTCTTCCTATTTTTAATAATGTCTAATACTGACTTTAATAAAGCTCCTAGCCATGCTACCATAAATGCAAATGAAAATATAATCCCGAATTCTGTAACTAAATCAAGCACAATATTATGAGCATCTATATACATCTTTTTAGGGTTACCACCATATTGCAAGTAATAATATTTAAAATGCCCTGGTCCCACACCAAAATACGCATGATCTTTAACCATTCCAAGAGCTAATGCCCATATAGGTCTTCTATTTTTTGTCTCATTTATTAATCTGTTCCATATTTTAGCATTGCTCGTAACAAGGCTTGCCGGACTGGTTATTTTAATACCATCTACAATACCTTCCACATCCCATCTCTGCATAACATTATAAGTCATACAAGAAAACACAACAATAGATATTAATATATACTTTTTCCAATTTCTTCTATCAATGATAATAGAAACAAAAAAGCATATTGCTAGTGTAAAAAGAATACCTCTTGATTTCTGACCACAAAAATTGATTATTTGAATTAATAATAATAATTGATATATCTTATTATATTTCCCAGACAATTCTTTATTTAAAGCATAGAGCAATATAAATGGCATTATCATTATTGTATATCCAAGCATAAAATTGCTACCCAGTACACCATAAAGATGCTGATTATTGTGCCTAATTATTAAATTATATATTGTAACTATTATATCTGGAATTGATGATAATGTAACTCCTATACATAAATAAAGCAATATATCCTTAAAAAAGTCTTTATTGTTTTTCTTATAACATAACATTCCAATGCTATATACCATCATTGAGACTATGCTAAGTATCACGAGTTTAAATGCTTCTAAAACATGAATGCTTCCTACCGAAGATATTACTGCGAGTATTAACAATATAACGTATAATACACTTATTTTTCTATATTTAGTTGTAAGTCTTGAAAGATCAATTTCACCATTTTTATATTCACGAATCATAGTGATTAAATATATAGCAAAGTAAGCTATATATAAGACTTGACCTATTTCATCCATATGCAACCTATGCATAATATAAAACACCATGGGTATTATGGGCATTGATATAGCATAAATTTTACTTGCTGTAATAAAGTCTTTAAACATTAATATCAAACTGCAAATTACAAATAACGTTACAAATATGCTACAAAGAAACATAAGCACATTTGATTTACCAATTTTTATAAATAGTCCTATTTCTATAATCATATATAATCCTAAAATTATATAAATATATTTTTTCATATAATTATAATAATCCTTAAGGTCTCCTGTAAATTTCATTTTAATCCTCCTAAATAGTTCTCTCGTATTTCGAAATTATATCTTCTCCACTAGTAACATCGCAATTGCAAGTTTTAATATAATCATAAAACCACTGAAATATATCTCTAGAATGAATATTATATTCATTTGAAATTGCAGAATTATGCCACAATAAAACAAAAACACCCTTATGAATCTCAACTTTTTGAATCAATTCCTTTATATACTTTACCGATCCTGTAAAATCCAACTTCATGTATTGCATTAAAGACCCATCCATAACTATTAATGGGATTTCCCATGTATCAATAATTCTATCATTTTTTAAATCATATGGCTTATAAGGTAAACAATATCCACCCTTAAAACCAGCACGCTCTGGGAAACATAACGTAGTGTCATAATTAATTCCATACTTCTCCTGAATTGACCAAGTTTTTTGAGCATTAAAACTTAAATAGTGCTGCCTAACCCCTACCTTGCCTATCCCCCTAAAGTTTTTTTTAAATATCATAAATTCTTTATTAAATAAGTTTTCATTATCAGATGTACCAAGCCCTGGATGAAATCCAATTTCATTTTTTCCATAAGATATTTGTTTTAAGATTTCTTTCACTTTTTTATTAGCTGGACTATATCCCTTACCATCTGCCATAAAATAAAAGCTAGAATTATATCCCTTGCTTTTTTCCATAGTTAAAATCATATTAAAAGTATCACAAGGATCCTTCTCTATTTTACATAACTCCGTAGCTATATATCCTTTGATTCGTCTTAAAACTTCTATTGGTTTTCTGTCTATCAGTAAAATACTTAGTTGAAGCCTTATTTCCCGCAGAAAAGTCAAGTATTTACTAACCACATCTACATCATGTGACAATAATACCTGAAAGTTTTTCTCACCCCATAAATTCTTTTTTTTAATATTAAAATTATATTTTAAATTTATAGTATCTACAAACCACTGAATGCTTTCATTTACAACAGGCCTATTGAGTAGATCATGTATATACAATGTACTTTTTTCTATATTAAACCTGCCATACATATCATATTCATTTATGACGTATTCCTCATAACAAGTCAAAAAGAAAAAGCTAGCTTGAATAATGTCTATATTAACAATAAATTTGTTTTCCACACTTTTCGTAAAATAGTCTTCATCACTATTCATAAAAAAAACAGGTAATCCTTCATGGCTTTGTATATCCGTTGGAATTGATTTTAAAGTTAGGTATTCCTTTGAAAATAAAGGACCTTCTAATAATATCATATTTGCACAAATATCATCCCTAATATTTCCATAAGATATTACTAAATCAAAAATTTGGTTTAAACACTTAAAATCATTAGCACTAACTATTAAGACATCTACTTCATAATCCTGAAATATAGTATTAACTGTATATTCTATTTGATTTTTAAATGCCTCATTAAAATATATAAATGCTATATGTTTCATTTAACGTCACCACTACCCCAATTCACACTATTAATTGTATTATTTCTTCTATTTTTATTTTTAATAAGAAAGTTGTTTCAAACTATAACATAATATCACTATTTATCAATATTGACTAGTTTTTTGTATAAATTATCCATGATTTTTGCATTGTTAATCCAACTATACTTCTCAAGAACTAACTTTCTTGCATTTTTTGAGAATTCCATCATTTGTACTTCATTCCTAATAATTTTAATGATTTTTAATTTTATATCTTCACTACTTTTTTGTTTTATTATAAAACCATTATAATCATCAAAAATTATTTCTTTTAATCCACCTACGTTAGTAGCAAGTATTGGCCTTCCACATGCACACGCCTCAACAGCTGAAACCCCAAAGCTCTCACTTAACGAAGGTAAACACACGATGTCCATCATATTTATATATTCAGGTACTTTATCATTATCTATTTTCCCTGTAAAAGTAACATTAGAATTAATACCTAGTTCATTTACTAATGATTCAAGTTTAATTTTTTGGGTACCATCACCAACAATTAAAAGCTTTAATTCTTTGCTCCCTTTGTATTCATGTATAACCTTTGAAAAGCCCTCAATAAGATACTCTATTCCATATATTTTTTCTAACCCTTTAATAACTCCTATTGTAATATTATTACTACTTAATATAGGTGTGTAACATTTGAATTTGTCTATATCTACACCAAATGGGGTTATTATAATGTCTTCGTTATAATATTTTCTTGTTTCCTCAGCCATATTATAGCTTGTAGAACAGACTTTGTCTGCTCCTTTCAATATGTACTTAAGTAACAACTCTTTAGCAATGTTCCCTTTAGGAAACTCATATATATCACTACCCCATACAGAAATTATAAAAGGGTGGAAATTGCACATTCTCCCATAAAGTCCGTAACTAGTGGCATAATGACTATGTAATATGTCCGGATTGATCTCTTTCACTAATTTTTTAATATCTTTAATTAGTAAAAAGTAACTTAATTTATTTTTAGATATACTTCTCAGCACATGCACATATACATTACTTTCATAAACATAATCTGTTTTTCTCATAGAAATTATATGAATTTCATTATAAATACCAGAAAAATATTGAGCCCATTTTCTGGTATGTATACTTTGTGCATCTGCTAAGAAACAAATTTTTACCATCGCTTTCCTCCTATTCTTTTATACTATTTAAGCATAAACAAGAGTCTTAGAAAATTAATTATAAATCACCATTTTTAACTGTCCCTTTAAAACACTCATAAGGATTTTCTATAATACTTATTATTCTTTCTGTTACTTTTCCATCTAACTTATAAAAATTTTCAGTAATATATTTTTTCATGTTATTGTTTAAAGTAATATTTTCTAAATTTATCTTTACCATATATTCCAAAAGTTCATTTTCATCCTTAACACCAAATGAGACTCCATCTTTAACAAACCCACCAGCATCGTTATACTTAGGAAGGATTATACAAATAGATGGTTTATTCATAAGCGCAGCTTCTACAACTACAGTTGAATGTACACTTATTATGAGATCACTCCATTTAATTAATTCATACAAATCTCCATCTTTCATTATTTTACAGTTTTTTATATGAAATTTTTCCACCATAGCTTCATAAAATTCGAAGTTTAAATCTGCGGGGTGAAGTTTTATAATTAATTTATAGTCTTCCTTCATTAAACTTAATGCCTTAAATAACATTATAGTAGCAGGTTCAAGTAAATCCCTAAAATATTGAGTTGCATAAACTATTTTTAGCATCCCACTTCTTTTAACTGTTTTTAAATATCCATTTTGAACTAAAGTGTCTGTTCTTACTTGCCCGACAACGCTAATATTTTCTTTATTATATACATTTGTATGAGATATTAATAAGTTTTTATAGTTATCTCCCCACACGAATGTATGTTTAGGAACTAACACCTCTTTATACTTTGAATTAATTATATAAGTAGATGATGTTTCATTTATTATTCCATGTTGTACAGCATAGGTCTCTATTTTAAACCTATTGCCTGCAGCTATAAAACATCGTCCTCTATCTCCCTCTCCAACTACTAAACATTTCTTAATCTTTAATTTGTCAATAAATTTTTCCGCTACTAGAAGCTCATATAAATATGAATAATAGTTTTGTCTTAAATTCTTCATTACGTAATTAAGCATAACATTTTTAAGATTTAGTTCATTGAAATGAAAATCTAATTTATTAATATAAATTAAATTGTCAACTATTAAGCTATTATTTATATATTTTTTAGATTTAAGTCTTTTGTAAAAAATAAATAATTCGAATGGTACAAAATTTTCATGATAATTTAAGGTCTTATCTATAATATATTTATTATTTAACTGTTGAAAATTTATAATATTATAATTTTCTTTTAATTTATCTATAACTTGTCCTAATTGAGTATCGTAATAACCACTCTTATTACCTTTAACAGGATTTAAATCCGAAGCATGCGAAATTACTAGGAATGGTTGTTTACATTGCTTTTTATTAAGGAGTGAATTATTTAATAAAAATTTAGAATAACTCCCTATTCCTCTGATAAATCTTCTAAATAACTTTACTTTGCTTACTGGACGAATGTTTTTTTTGTTATATATTTTATTACATTTAATATTGAATACATCATCACAAACCTTTTCCATAATATCATCATCTGTCTCTACTTCTAAATCTTCATTAATTTTATCCTTTGTATTCATTATAACCATAATACAAAAGATCAAACCATTCAATTTTCTATATATTGTAGGTCTATCGAACACATATAAGGGTACATTATCATATAAATATAATTCTTCAAGTTTTAACCCATTAATTTTTTGATTTTCTAAATAGCTTAAATATCTGAAGGCTTCATCTTCTATGTTTATATTCCCTATATATTCAAATAAACCCATAACCTTACCATTCATTACTAATTCTTTTTTTTGTGCTGTATAGATTAATTTAACCATTAAATTCCATCCTACTCTTTTGATTTATTTTTGCATTAATCTTTTGCTAATCTTTTTAATCTGATAACCTAATATAACTAATATTGTTATCAAAATTGCATATCTTAAAATCAAATTGTTTTTCACTATATAAAACATAATACTACTTAATACTATTGATATAATACCATATGCAAAAGGTTTAAAAGTATATATTCTTACATCAAATATACGTATGGATATAAAATAATGATATAAAAACAATATAACATATGCTATTATTGTTGTCCAAGTAGCCGCAATCGCACCATACCTTGGAATCATGATATAATTCAGAACAACATTTGTTAAAGCCGCAATAAGCGTTCCAAGGGAAAGTAACTTTGTATTTTTAGTATAAAATTCAAGATTAGCTGGTATACTGTATAAAAACTGAAAATAATATCCAACCATTATTAATGGTACATAATTTAATCCGCCATAAAAATCTGATGATCCCATTAGTTTTCCTATTTCAGGAGATATAAATATTAATACAAATCCCATAACAGAAAATAATGCAATATAATATTTAATCTTTAATCTTATATCGTCATAGTTTTTTTCTTTCATATTTTCATAAAACCAAGGTACCCAAGCTTTATTACAAGCGAGCCATACAATGTACATTATCATTCCTATTTTATATGCAAAACTGTATATTCCTGCAGCACTTGACCCTAACATACTGTTTATCATTACTGTGTCCACTGACTGCAATATTACGCCTGATAAAAGATGTACAATTGCCGGTATTGATAATATCAAAGCATACTTCCAGTATTTAAAATTAATTAGTTTTTTTCCTTTTCTCATTGCAATTATGTATAAAACTGTTCCATAAAGCAGAGCAACAATAAGTAGAGAACCAATCCTACCATAATATTTATCTGTTTTTAAACTATATATGAGTATTATAGCTAAAATTGTGTTTAAGATAGCATTACTTATTGATATTAGTAAAAATTTCTTATACTTATATTCAGCATTCAATTTTGCATTTGAGAAATCCACAACAAAACCAAAAAAACTTTGAATGATAAGACACATAACTAATATAGAATTTAAATTAATAATATTACCTATTTGCTTTTTAAAGATAAATGCGAATATAAACCACAAAATAGCAAATAAGGTAGCTAAAAAAAGTATAGAGGAGGCAAACTCATCATATTTTTCTTTAAAATCCACTTTTGCATTATTAACTGTAGCAAGGAGTCCTAATGTAATTAATGTCGTAAAAACGGAAAGCCATGTAGTATATACATTAACTATTCCAAAACCAGTAGTACCAAGCATACGCGTAAAAATAGGCATGGTTATAAAGGAGATTCCTTGTATAAAAAAAGTTCCTATAGTAAACCATATTCCACTTTTCACTAATCTGCTTTGGTACAGTTTTTTTAAAAAATCTATGTTCATCTCTGTCTCCTATCCACCTTAACTATCACTTTTGGTGCTGTTAACCATCACCTCTGGTGCTGTTAATCATCTTTTGTTCCATTAAAAAGCAAGAAATAACAACGTTATTTCTTGGAGTTTTTTATTATTTCACATACCGCTTTTATGTCCTCTTTTTTAAGTCCTACAGAACTTGGAAGATTTATTCCTCGTTCATATAACTCATTTGTAACAACTAAATCGCCGTGTTTACTTCCCTTATATGGAGGCATATCATGGATAGGCATAAAGAAAGGTCTCGCCTCTATTTTATCTGCATTTAATTTTTGTATAAGTTCATCACGAGTTATACCATATTCATCTTCAACTAGGATTGAATATAACCAGTAACAGTTTTCTACATTTTCTCTTTCAGCTGGCAATGTAATTCCTTTAATTTCACCTAGAAGCTTGTTATAATACAATGCATTTTCTCTTTTAATTTTTAAATATTCTTTAACATTTTCAAGTTGAGCTACTCCGAATGCAGCTAAAAGATTCGGCATTCTCATATTGTATCCTATTTCTGAATGGTAAAACGCTTTATTGTCAGTAACTACTTTTGTTTGAGTAGATAAAAATTTTGCTCTTTCGCCATACTTTAAATTGTTAGTTACAAGCATTCCACCTGCCCCAGTAGTTATAAGCTTATTTCCATTAAAACTAAAACATCCTATATCACCTATAGTTCCGGCCATTTTACCATCACAAGTAGATCCTAGTGCTTCTGTTGCATCTTCTATAACAAATAAATTATGTTTTTTCGCTATTTGCATTACTTTAACCATGTCTACAGGATGACCATAAATATGTACTGGCATTATAGCTTTTGTTTTAGATGTTATTAATTCCTCTATTTTATCTGCATCCATAACAAATGTGTCACGACATACATCTACAAATACAGGCTCTGCACCTACGTATTTTATAGTATTAACTGGAGATATAAATGTAAGTGATGGAACTATAATCTCGTCTCCATCTCCTATTCCAAGGGTTAATAATGCAAGTTGAAGCGCAGCTGTACCATTCATTGTAACTACAGCACTTTTGCTGCCTACATATTCACTAAATTTTTCTTCAAATAAATTAACATAACTTCCCACTGAAGATACCCAATTAGTATCTATACAGTCTTTAACGTATTTTAATTCATTGCCTCTAATTTCTGGTATACATAAAGGTATCATAATAAAAACCTCCTACTTTATTAAACATTTTTCGTTTTTTAAACGTTATATATATCTGTTTTAAAATACTGCATATTGTTTTTTATCCACTCTACTGTTGCGCAAAGACCCTCATCTATATTGTAATTTGGCTTCCAGCCTGTTAATTCCTTTATTTTAGTATTATCAGCCCATAGTCGATTAACTTCACTGTTTGTAGGTCTTAATCGTTCATCATCACAAATGATTTTTACGTCCTTGCCTATTATTTTTATTATTTTTTTAACTGTTTCTCCTATAGTTATCTCATAGTTTGAACCAGCATTTATAACTTCACCAATAGTCTTTTCACTTTCTGCTATTTTTATAAAAGCCTCAGCAGTATCTTTAACAAAGTTAAAGTCTCTAGTTGGCGTTAAACTTCCAAGTTTGATTTCTGTTTTTCCTGCAAGTATCTGTGATATTATTGTTGGAATTACAGCTCTTGCAGATTGTCTTGGTCCATAAGTATTAAATGGCCTTATAGTTGCTATAGGCATATTAAAACTTTTATAGTAACTTTCCGCCATTTTGTCTGCTCCTATTTTTGATGCTGAATATGGAGATTGACCTTGCATTGGATGTTTCTCATCAATTGGTACATAAAGAGCCGTACCATATGTCTCAGACGTTGATGTATGTACAATTTTTTCTACATCGTATTCCCTGCATGCTTCTAAGACATTAGTAGTACCTTCAACATTTGTTCTTACATAAGCCATAGGTGATAAATAAGAATACGGAATTGCAATAAGTGCAGCAAGATGAAACACTACTTCTTGACCTTTTATAATTCTTTTCATTCCATCATATTCTCTTATGTCACCAGTAACAACTTTTATATTGTCTTTAATCTTCTTATCAAAAGTATCAATCCATCCCCAGTTATTGAATGAGTTATATTGAGCGAGTGCCGTAACATCTGCTCCAAGTTCCACTAATCTTTCTGTTAAATGACTTCCTATAAAACCTTCCGCGCCAGTAATTAAAACTTTTTTCCCTTGCCAATTCATTTAATCGACCCCTTTTTTATAGTTTAAAAAATTTATGAATATCAGTGTTGGCTTTTCTATAGTCTTCTATTTGTCCTATGTCCTTCCAATACTCAGTTATCTCATATATACCTGACTTATATTTATTATTAATTGCATCTTCTATTAAGTCTGTCATATTGTAAACTTCATTCTTATGTATATATTTTATAATTTCTGGATTTACTACATATACACCACCATTAATATTAAATTTGTATGTGGGCTTTTCTTCCAAAGACTCTATAAGCATATTATCAGTAACTAGTACCCCATAAGGAATATTAACCTCATAATTTCTAACACCTACAGTTATATTAAACTCGTTTCTAATATGATGATTTAAAAATTTTTCGAAATCTATACCTGTTAGTATATCTCCATTTATAACTATGAATGGTTTAATAAATTTTTCTTTAACTAACGCTATTGATCCTGCTGTACCTAGTTTTTTAGTTTCTTTAATATATTCTATGTTTACTCCAAACTTTTTCCCATCTTCAAAGTAGTCCTCTATTATTTCTCCTTTATAATTAAGAGATATCATAAAGTTATTAAACCCATATTCTTTGAATTGTTCTATTATAAGTTCTAGTATTGGTTTGTCACCAATTAATAACATTGGTTTTGGTACTGTCTCAGTTAAAGGTCTTAACCTAGTTCCCAAACCTCCAGCTAGAATAAAAACATAATTATCCTTTTTATCATAAGATAATATATCATCAAGAAAATATAAATCAATTAATTTTTTATCTTTATCAATTACAGGAACCTGTCTTATCTTATTGCTTAACATATACTCTTTTGCTTTCTTTTTACTATGCTCCTCTGTAACAAATTTAAAATTTTTGAAATATGTGTTCTCTATACTATCATTTATACTTAAACCCTTAATCATAGCACGTCTTATATCGCCATCTGTAATAGTTCCCACTAATTCATTATTTTCATTTACAACTAGCGCTCCACCAGTTAAATTTTTATCTATAACTTTCATAGTTTCTTTTATTGTAGAACTAGCTCCTATACAATAATTTTCAATTGGAAATTTCACAATATCACCTGCGCTTTATAATTTTTGATGGAACTCCTACAGCAACTACATTATCTACTACATCGCTAATAACCACAGCTCCTGCTCCTATAATTACATTATTCCCTATATGTAGAGTTTGAATTATACAACTTCCCATCCCTACATGTGTATCATGCCCAACTTTCACCGCACCAGCTATGCATGCTTTAGGAGAAATATGGGTATTCCTTTGTATTTTACAATCATGTTCAATTACTACACCAGTGTTTATTATACAATTTTCTTCTATGAAAACACCCGGATTAATTATTGCTCCTGGCATTACACAAGTTCCAGCAGCAATGCTCGCATAAGATGAAACTATTGCATCTTTATGTATAAGTACCGGTATATTAAATCCTATATCTTTTAATTTATTATATATTTTATCACGAAGCTTAATATTTTGAAGTGCACCAATACATACAAAAGCATTTTTTACACCATCATTATACAATTTTTTCAAAATACTATCATCACCTATTATAGGTATATCTAATACTAATTTTTGACCTCTAAAAGTAGTATCTGTTACACCTATAATATCATATTCACCAACACTTTTTATAATATCTATAATTACCTTGCAGTGTCCACCTGCACCTACAAGTACGATTTTCTCCATAATTTCACCTCAACTTTAATTTCTAAGTTAATAAGTAATTCTCTTTTGTATAAGTTCCCTATCTAATTTTACCTCGCTTATAATTTGTGCTATTTTTCCGCTAGCATTGCCATCACCATATGGATTTGTACAATTTTCTAATTGTTTCTTAAAACTTTCATCGTATATCGCTTCTTTAATACCTCTTATAACAGATTCTTTTCCATAAGAAACATCTATTATATTACTAGCTCTTAATCTTCCATCCTGTCTTGAACCTATATTTACTACAGGTAACTTGAAACTAGGTGCTTCAATTATACCTGAAGATGAATTTCCTATCATTACCTCTGCTATCTCTAAAAAGCTAAGGTATTCTACTTGACTTAAGTTTCTAAATACCTTTAAGAATGGATATTTAGCTCTGTACTCTTCGATTACCTTTATAATTTCGCGCCCTCCATTATCACTGTTAGGGTATGAAACTATAGTTTGATATCCTAGCTCTACAACTGCATCAAGTGTCTCTCGTATTTGCAACTCTACCATGTCACGCTCTGTAGTTACTGGATGCTGCGTTAGTAAAAATATCTTATCATCTTCTAATTCAAACCTCTTTAGCATTTCACTTCTTGATATATATTCTGTTTTTTTAATGTAATCAAGGCCTGGTGCTCCTACCACATAAATATTCTTTTCTTTCTCACCTAATTTAATTATTCTTTGCTTACTATCCTCATTAGCAGGAAAGTGTATATGTGAAAGCTTAGTTATAGCGTGTCTTATAGACTCATCTACTGTTCCAGTTACTTCTCCCCCATGAATATGAGCCACAGGTATATTCATATGGATAGCTGCCGTTGCTGCAGCAAGCATTTCTCCCCTATCCCCTAGTATTAATAAAAGATCTGGTTTTATGCGATCAAAACTTTGAGCCATGCTTATAATTGAAAGTCCTATTGATTTAGCCATAGAAGCACCAGTATCCGACGCTAATATAGTTTCAAACTTATCCGCTATATCAAACCCATCTTTTTCGATTTCATTTACAGTCATCCCATATTCAGGACATAAATGCATTCCACATACAATAAGCTTAAGGTCTAAATCTTCATGTTTTTCAATTTCCTTAAGAACATAATAAAATATTCCATAATCGGCTCTCGTACCTGTTATAACTGCTATTTTTCTTTTCATGTTTTTCCTCCTTGCAGGGCTCTTATAGAATAACAATTATTAATTGTTATTCTATATAAATGTAAAACTAATTAGCTACTTTTCATTCTATAATATTTAAAGTTATTTGTTCATCCATTTTTATATCTCTATTAGTTTTTTTCCCAACAATATCTACATAAAATTTAGGTGAAAGTCCAGTGCCTGGTCTTTTGTAATCTAAGTCCATTAGGGTTATAAGCTGCCCTTTCTTTATATATCTAGATGCAACAATACTTTTTCTTGCAGCTTTAATTGTATCTACTTCACTTGGGTTATACCTTTTAATGCCATTTCCAAGTGCCATTTCCACATCCCTGATTGATTGAACCATATCTTTTAGTTCTGTAGGGTTTAATGAAGCTTTGTGGTCTGGTCCCTGCATATTTTTATCTAGTGTAAAATGCTTCTCGATTATATTAGCTCCGATAGCTGTTGCAGCTATTGGTACTGTTATTCCTTTAGTATGATCAGAATATCCGCCTACAACTTTAAAAGCATTCTTTATAGTATTCATAGCATTCAAATTAACACTTTGTAATTTAGCTGGATAATTTGAAGTACAATGGAGCACAGCAACCTCTTTATTTCCTAAACAATAAATTGCATTTAACGCTTCTTCAATTTCTGAAAGATTTGCCATTCCAGAAGATAATATTATAGGTTTATTGAATTTTGCTATATGTTCTAAAAGAGGAATATTAGTTAAATCTCCTGAACTAATTTTAAAAGCCAACATTCCTATAGATTCTAAAAAATCTGCACTTTCAAAATCAAAAGGAGTAGATAAAAACATAATCCCCTTATATTTACAATATTCTTGAATTTTTATAAAACTTTCTTGTGATAGTTCTAGTTGCTTTAACATGGTAAACTGTGAGGAAGTATGCCCAATATTACTTTTTTGATAATCAGCCATATCCGCATATCCAGTAACTAACTTTTCTGTTTTAAATGTCTGAAATTTTATTGCATCAACACCTGAAATTACAGCTTTATCTACCAGTTGTTTTGCTATCTCTATGTCTCCATTATGGTTGACCCCAGCCTCTGCTATAATAAACGTTCTGTTTCCATCACCTATAACTTTATTTTCTATCTTAAACATCTATGCTCTCCTTTATTATAAGTTCTACAAGTCTTGCATCGAGCATTGTATCAATATCTATAGAGCTTTCCTTGTCCATTACATACGGAACTGTGTTTTCATCAACAAACTTTCTTTTATTCATTAACATATCATTCGAATTTATATATAAGGCACCATTAAATTTGTAAAAAGTAGGTAAATCCTGACGTCTTAGATTTGTTCCCTCAAAACTAATAACTTCTTTTAATTTTTCATTTTCTATTCTTCTCATAAGTACAGGATTTTCATCTGCTTCACATACGCTTACAAGCGATGTGCTGTTTGACTCAATAAGCTTCTCTATAGCATTATCCAGATGCTCAAATGTCCTTAGAGGCGATGTAGGTTGTAATAATATCACATAATCAAAACTAACATCATTCTTTTTATAAAAATTTATAACATGTATTACTACATCTATAGATTTTGAAGTATCATTTGATAATTCCTCTGGTCTTAAGAAAGGTACCTTAGCTCCATACTGCTCTGCTATCACCTTAATTACATCACTATCTGTTGATACTATTATTTCATCTATATATTTAGATTTTTTCCCTGCGTCAATTGTATAAGCTATAAGTGGTTTACCACATATAGACATAATATTTTTATTGGGTATACTCTTAGAACCACCTCTTGCTGGAATAATGGCTAGAAATTTTTTATTCTTATACATAATTATCCCCTTCTAAGTATGATTTTTCCGTATTTTCTTATATCTTCTTTTAAATTCAAAATAATTGAATTATTTTTACTTATCCTGAAATATTGTTTTTGAAGCGCTCCGAAGGAGCGAAACATACTTTCTATTTGAGGAGCTACTGAACCTTCAAAATCAAATTTATCAGTAAATTCTGCTGAATATTTTATAGCTTCAAAAATATTTAAATACATAGCTCCACTGCTTCTGAATTCGGGATCAGCACCACCTAATAAGTAATATGCAGAGTTTCTATCATATACAAGATATAATGCGGCATGAAGATTGTTTTGTTCATCAACTGTAAAAAGCATCTTTCTTGATTTATTTTTATTTATTATTTTATCAAAGCTGCTAAACCAATTAAAATCGAAAGGTACAGGCATATTTTGCCTTTCAAAAGTCTTTTTCAGCATACTATACATATCTGTAAGGGCCAAACTATCTATAACCTTTAAATTAAGACCCATAGATTTCGTAATAACAGACTTCGTGCTATCTGCAAACGCCCCTCGAACTTTTTCAATATCTTGGATACCTTCTATTACATAGGTATATCTAGTTTGTTCCTTATACCCTTTCCACATAAAAGGCATCCAATTAGTAAAATTATAGTGAAATGCACAATCAAAAAACTTTAATTTAGGAATATTATTTACAAATTCCATAGTTATATCTTTTTCTTTTGTAATTTTCTTCACATATTTCATTTGAGAGAAGTCATTAAAAAGTATACCAAGTGTTTGCGTAAGCTTTGGCATCGATACATGACCCTTATTAGTTTCAGTTATAGGCATGCCTGCTACTAACCTATTTCCCTTATCAAAACACCCTAATATTTTATAACATGACCCTACTGCATCAAGCCAAAATGTTTTAGCAAATATGCTACCTTGCGGAGATTTATCTACAAACTCATTCCATAGTTCATATTCATTTTTTTCTAGATTTCTAAAATTATAATTTCCCATTTTTACTTCCTTTATTGATTCTTGAGCAATTGATTTTCTGGTACGTCACGCATTACCTTAGCTGGATTACCAACTACAATAACACCTTCTTCAACATCTTTTGTAACTACACTACCTGCTGCTACAAAACCATCCTCATGTATAGTAATACCTGGTAAAATAACAGCTCCTGCCCCTATTCTTCCACCATTTTTAATAGTTACACCTTTAAATTTACCAAATCTTTCTTTAGAACGTGCTGCATAATTATCATTAGATGTTGTAACGCAAGGTGCAATAAATACATAATCTTCAACTAATGAATATGCTGTTATATATACATTAGTTTGTATTTTGCAATTAGATCCAATCTTGCAGAAATTTTCAATAGTAGTTCCACGACCAATAATAGTCTTTGAACCCACTGTTACATTTTCTCTTATTACAGCAGTATCGGCAATTAGTGTTTTAGTTCCAATTTCGCATCCACAATAAATAATTACACCTGCCCCTATAAGGCATCCTTCATTAATTTTAGCTGGTAGCAATTTTTCTTCACTTTTAAATATGCTGTTTACAGATCTCATAGGCTGTTTTCCTATTACTGTATTATCATCTATTCTAACATTATCTCCTACAATAGTTCCTTCATGGATAACTACATTACTTCCTATAACACAATTGTCACCTATTACTACCTCATTATCTATTACTACAAAATGTCCCATTGTTATATTTTTGCCCAATTTACTTTTATCTGAAACATACTTCATGAAAATAACCCCTTTTCATATAATATCTTTATAACTATTTTTTCATTTGCATTGTTGAGAATTCTCCCATTGGGAATTTAACTGGAAGTCCTGTTAGTCTTGATTTATAAGCTGCAAGTATTATAGACATACCTTTTTTTCCTTCTACTCCATTTATGAGCGGTTGTCTATTTGTATTTATAGCATCTATCATATCTTTAAACAATGGCGTATGTCCAAAACCATATACTGAATCTGGGTCTCCCTTTTGCTGTTTTAATATTTCTTCCTCAGTATCCTTATTATCAGCAAATCTCCAAGTTTCTATTGCGTTAACCGCAATACCGCCAATAGCTACTGTACCCTTTTCACCAAATATGCTTAATGTTTCTTCTAAATTTTTAGGATATACACAAGCTGAACCTTCAACTACACCTATAGCTCCATTTTTAAATCTAATAATTATTGCTCCAAAATCTTCAGCTTCTATATCTCTTAAGAATGTTCCACACTGTGCATAAACAGTATCTATTTCTCCACCCATCATCCATTGTAATAAATCAATATTATGAATACATTGGTTCATTAAAGTACCACCATCAAGTTCCCAAGTTCCTCTCCATGGTGCTTGAGTATAATATCCCATATTCCTATTCCAAAGGATTCTTGCTGTTCCATTAACTAATTTACCAAATCTATTCTCCTCGACTGCAGCCCTTAGCTTTTGTATCGGCTCATTAAATCTGTTTTGATGACTAACACAAAGCTTAACATTATTTTTATTTGCACATTCAATCATTCTGTCAGCATCTTGAGTAGATAAAGCCATTGGTTTTTCTACAAGTACATGTTTCCCTTTATTCATACAATATATAGCTATTTCTGGATGATATCCACTTTCAGTAGCAATTGAAACCATATCAATATCCACTTTTTCAAGCATTTCTTTATAATCCTTATATACTTTAATCTCTACATTTCTACCTATTTTTTCTATGTATTCATCTTTTTTAGCGATAGCATTGGCTTCTACCACGTCACAAACTGCTACAAGTTCAATTTCATCCTTGTTTTGAATTATAGCCTCTACATGTTTATATGATATTCTTCCGCATCCTATTATTGCCATACGTATTTTTTTCATTTAAAATCCTCCTTGTAATATCCCTTAAAACATAACATCTTTGAATCGTTGTTCTAAGGGATTCCTTACTGCTTATATTTATTGATTAATAAAATAGTGATTTCTATAATTTTGGCATGCAATATTATAAAATAGTTTACAATGCTTGCATGCCATATTTATTATATTAAATAATCACTTGCGGTGCTACCATTAAAGCTTATTTATCTTTTCTCTGTTATTTACAACGTGTTTTGTAGCATTTCTAGTATCATATAACAAAGTAGCTTCTGCCACAATTCTTTCATAATCATAACTACTGTGATCTGTTGTTATGATTACTATATCTGCACTTTTTATTTCATCTTCCCAATTTACAGTTACATATTCTTTGCCGTTATGTGTGAACTTAGGTATAAACGGATCATTTATAATTATGTCAGCACCATTCTTTTCTAACTGTTCTATAACCTTTAGTGTAGGTGATTCGCGCATATCATCTATATCTTTCTTATAAGCTGCACCCATAAGAAGCACTTTTGCTCCGTTTAATGCTTTTTTCTGACCATTTAAAAGTTTCATAACATTTTCTAAAACAAATTCAGGCATATAATCGTTAATTATACCTGATGCTTCTATTAATTTTGTATGATAATCAAACTCTTTTGCCTTCCATTCAAGGTAGAACGGATCAAGAGGTATACAATGTCCACCAAGTCCTGGACCTGGGTAGAATGGCATAAAACCATAAGGTTTAGTTTTAGCTGCATCTATTACCTCCCATATATCTATATTCATTCTTTTACATAAAATAGCCATTTCATTAGCTAATGCTATATTTACATTTCTAAAAGTGTTTTCAAGTATTTTTTCCATTTCAGCTACTGCTGGTGAAGACACTTCTAGTATATCTCCCTCAAGCACACTTCTGTATAACATCCCAGCTACTTCTGTACAATCTTTCGTACATCCTCCGACTACCTTAGGAGTGTTTTTTGTATTAAATTGTTTGTTTCCTGGATCAATTCTCTCTGGAGAAAACGCTAAGAAAAAGTCAACTCCACATTTAAGTCCCGATTCTTCAAGTATTGGCTTAAGCACTTCTTCTGTTGTTCCTGGGTATGTAGTACTTTCCAGTACTACAAGCATTCCCCTATGTAAGTACTTAGCTACACTTTTAGTTGATGCAACTACATATGATAAATCTGGTTGTTTATATAAATCAAGTGGCGTAGGAACTGCTATACATACTGTATCAACATCCTTAACAAAGCTAAAATCTGTAGTAGCTTTAAGTTTTCCGGCCTTTACTAATCTATCTAAATCTTCATCTACAATATCACCAATATAATTACGTCCCTCATTTACCATTTGAACCTTTTTATCTTGAACATCAAATCCTATTACTTCATATCCTACCTTAGCCTTCTCTACAGCTAGTGGCAATCCCACATATCCAAGTCCAACTACACCAAGTCTAGCTGTTTTGTTTTTTAATTTTAATAATAATTCATCTTTTAATTGAAACATTTTGTTACCTCCTGCAACCTTAAAGGTCTTATTTAATGTATAAACTTTCTTATACACTCTTTCTTTTATATTTATAAACTTTTACTTTCATTAAAGCTAATAGATTTTTTATCAGTGTAACTCTCCCTAACCATTTTACATCATTTCTAAAATTATTCAACATATTTTTTGTACTTACATAATGGTGTATCTCAGCATGTACCATTATATCCTAAATCATTCTATTTGTATAATTTATAAGAGTATATTAACTATTTATTTATAATTCATTAAATTAATACAAATTATGTTCTGTTAAAATCCCTGGATTTACATTCATAATTCTTTATCTAACTTATTACAACTTCTGCATAATATAAATAAAAAGCTAGTTTCACTAGCTTTTTATTTATATTATTTGTTTTGATTATTAAAACATTTACTATAAACCTCTTTAAACATATCATTGTCTTTAATAGTTAAAAGATATTTCATAAAAGTTTCTTTAAGCTCATCTCGTTTAAGTGCATATTCCACAGTTGCTTCTAAAAAACCTTCTTTATCTCCCACATCATATCTTCTACCCTCAAAATTATAAGCATACATATCTTCCTCTGATATTAAAGTTTTTAAAGCATCAGTAAGTTGTATTTCCCCACCCTTACCTGGTTTTGTATTTTCTAAAATATCAAATATTCTAGGTGTAATAATATATCTTCCTAGTATAGCAATGTTTGATGGAGCTTCACTTGCCTTTGGCTTTTCTATAACATCTTTAACCTTATAAACTCTGTTTTCTACTGATATTCCATCTACAATACCATATTTGGAAACTTCACTTTCAGGAACCTCTTGAACTCCTATAATTGAAGTTTCATATTTTGAGTAGCAATCTATAAGTTGTTTTAGGCAAGGTACTTCACTATCTACAACATCATCACCGAGCATTACCGCAAATGGTTCATTTCCAACAAAGGTTTTTGCACAACTTATCGCATGACCTAAACCTTTAGGTTCTTTCTGACGTATATAATAAATATTTGCCAAGTTGGATATATTTTGGACCATCTTTAGAACTTCATCTTTACCATTTTTTTGTAACTGGTATTCAAGTTCAACTGACTTATCAAAATGATCCTCGATAGCTCTTTTATTTCTTCCCGTTATAATTAATATTTCCTCAATTCCGGCTGCAACTGCTTCCTCTATAATATACTGTATTGTTGGTTTATCAACTATTGGCAGCATTTCTTTAGGTTGCGCTTTTGTAGCTGGTAAAAATCTTGTGCCAAGCCCCGCTGCTGGTATTATAGCTTTCTTAACTCTCATAATTCTTCTCCCCTTTAATAAATGTTCCTAATTCTTCTATTTATAATATTATGTCCATCTACACCCAAAATATTTATTATATTACATTAAATTTTTCTATCAAATCCATTATTTACTTTCATCAAAAAGTTTTTCTAAATCGATCACAATTTCATCTTTTGCATCTATTTTTTTAGCTATATCTAAATGTATCCTTGCTTGTTCAACATTTTTTACATTTAGATAACACATAACTAAATTTGTGCATATCTCTATGGATTTTGTAACTTCAAATGCTTTCCTAAAATATTGTATTGCCATCTCGTAATTTTCAAGGCAAGCATAATTAATTCCAAATTCATTAATAACCTCAATTAAATCTTTATCAATTGCTACTGCCTCATTTAAATAATATATTGCCTTTTCATAATTTTGTAAATTTCTATATGCAACAGCGCAATGATAATATATATGTGGTCTATCTCCTAATTGATTTATCAAAGGTATTAAAATTTTAAGTGCCTCTTTAGGATCCGTCTGTACTAACTCTTTTGCTTTTTCAAAACCTGTTATGGTTTCCAATGAGTTTTTAAGTTCAACAACATCTAAAGTTTGTTCCCCACCATTCATAGTATAATTTCTTAAAGCAATTAATGCTAAGTCATGTTTTTTTTCACTATTTAATACTAGTGCCTCATATAAATATGGATTACTATAATTAGTAATACATTTAGCTTTTTCTATAAGTTTTAGTTCTTCTTCCTTAAACATAATATTAGTAAGTCTTAATTTATCAACTAAAAGAAAAATTTTATCATAATTATCGGTATTTTCTTCTATAACTAATAATCCTTTTAAAATAATATATGCTTCTTCATAATTTTCATCTTTAATTTCTTTAAATACTACACTTTTAATAAATCCTGTCGAATTTGGCACAGTATTAATGATTTTTTTATATTCCTCATTGTATTTAAAGTGCTCATCTGCTCCCAAAACATAAAACATTCCTTCTATAAATAAATTGACTGGTATATTTTTAAAATCTTCCTTTTTCTTTACCTTTTGGATTATCTCATTAGTTCTCACAGGGAAATAAATATCATCCAAAATGACAAAATCATTAATTTTACTATTCTTTTTTATTTCTAAAAAAAGAAGTGCTGCTAATTTTTCCGAAAAATATGTTTTGCTATCCATGTTTATACCTTCCTAACAATCTTTAATTTGTGCCTGCCTTGTCAATTATCACCATAACGTTCTCTTTTAGATTTATTATCTTTTTAGATGCATTTTCCAAAGAATCTCCCTTAACCGATAGATAAATCTTCATTTTTGGTTCAGTACCTGATGGTCTAACTACAAACCAAGAACCATCCTCTAACACAAATTTTAATACATTTGATTTTGGTAATTCGATGGACTTTTCAGTATTGCTAATTAAATCCATTTCTAAACCCAATTTATAATCCATTTTTTTTACGATCCTGTTATTGCTTATGGATTCTTTTTTTGAATCCCTTAAATTTTCCAATATATTACTTATTTTATCTGCACCATCTTTTCCTTTAAGTTCTATTGAAACTAAACTTTCTTTATAATATCCATGTTCTTTATAAATATCTATTAAAGCATCATACAAACTTAGTCCTTTATTTTTGTAGTAAAGTGTCATTTCGCAAATTAGCATTGCTGCAATAACTGCATCTTTATCTCTCACAAAATTTCCTGCTAAATAACCAAAACTTTCTTCAAATCCAAATATAAAGTCTTTCTCACATGTCTTTTCAAATTCTTTGATTTTCTCTCCGATATATTTAAAACCTGTAAGCACATCTAACACTTCTACATTATATTTTTCACAAATATTATCTACCATATCTGTAGTAACAATAGTTTTTATTACTACACCATCCTTAGGCAATTGATCCGTTTCGTTTAATGAATTTAGTATATAATTACTTAATAATACTCCTGTCTGATTCCCGGACAGTACCTTGTACTTTCCTTCATCGCCCTTAACTACTACTCCAATTCTATCACAATCAGGGTCTGTACCAAAAATAATGTCTGGATTAATGTCACTTGCCATTTCTAACGCTAGTTCAAACACCTTTGGCTCTTCTGGATTAGGATATGGCACTGTAGGAAAATCGCCGTTTGGCATCTCTTGCTCTTTCACAACAAATAAATTATTATAACCTAATTCTTTTAAAACTCTTCTCACAGGTAGATTTCCAGATCCATGAATAGGAGTATAAATTATTTTTAAATCGCTAGCATATTTATTAACCAAGTCTTTTCTTATAGTTAAATTTTTAACCTTATCCATATATGACAAATAAATGTTTTCTCCAATAATTTTTAACATTCCATTTTGTTTTGCATTATCAAAACCCATATTTTTAACTTTAGAAAAATCTTCTACGCTACCAACACAAGTTATTATGTCTTTTGCAACTTCATCAGTAACTTGTCCCCCATCTTCTCCATAAACCTTATACCCATTATATTCTTTAGGATTATGCGATGCAGTAATAACAATTCCAGCCTTGCTTTTTAATTCACGAACAGCATAAGATAAAATTGGTGTTGGTGTTAATTCTTCAAATAAATTCACCGAGATACCATTTCCACAAAGCGTTTCTGCAGCAGCTTTTGCAAACTCTATTGACATGTTTCTTGAATCATATGCTATAGTAACTGAAATTTTTTCAGTGTATTTTGATTTTAAATAGTCAGATAACCCTTGAGTTGCTTTACCTATTGTATGTATATTCATTCTGTTCGTACCTGCACCAATTATTCCTCTTAACCCTCCTGTACCAAACTCTAAGTCTTTATAAAATCTATCTTCAATTTCTTTTTCATCTTGTAATTGCGAAATTTCTTTCTTTAATTCTACATCTATAAAATTTGAATTAATCCACTTTTCATATTTCTCTTTATACGTCATATATATTGACCCTCCTTATTCTTATCTATGGAAAATAGCAATTGATATCCTGCCTATTGTTTTGTATTAACATGCCTTTAGTCTATCATATTATACTATCAACCGATTACAAATAAAAGGTATTGTTAATGTCTTTATTATGAATTATTATTTTCTTAAGGTTTTAAATACGATTATTGTGTTTTATTTTATAATTATAAAGAATTATAATTGCAATTGCATATCTAATCCTCTATAATTATAAATTGGCTGAATGAATATATTTTAAATAGCGATATAAATAGTTAATATAAATTCTTTTGAAAGGGGTGTATAAAATGTATAGATTAAATCAAAATGAAACACCATTATTTGATGCTTTAATGGAATATGTTGACAGAGATACCTTACCTTTTCATGTACCTGGTCATAAAAAAGGCTTAGGAGCTGATGAACAATTCAAAAAATTTATGGGAGAAAACCCTTTTAAGATTGACGTTACAGTTTTTAAACTAGTTGACAGTTTTCACCATCCAACCGGCCCTATTAAAAAGGCTCAGGAATTAGCAGCAGATGCCTATGGTGCTGATGCATCATTTTTCTCAGTTCATGGAACTTCTGGTGCAATTCAAGCTATGATTATGTCAGTAGTTGGATCTGGTGATAAAATCATTGTACCTAGGAATGTACATAAATCAATAACTGGCGGTATCATTTTATCAGGTGCGGTACCAGTTTATATGCAACCAGAGCTAGATAAGAAAATTGGAGTTGCTCATGGGGTTTCTCCAGAGACAGTTGAAGAAACCTTAAAGAATAATCCTGATGCTAAAGCTGTGCTTATAATTAACCCTACATATTATGGCGTTTCCACTGACATTAAAAGAATTGCAGATATGGTTCATGAATATGACATCCCACTTATAGTTGATGAAGCTCATGGCCCTCATCTTAAGTTTAATAGCAGATTACCAATGTCAGCAATGGAAGCTGGTGCAGATATATGTGCTCAAAGTACGCATAAAATTATAGGATCCTTAACTCAAAGCTCAATGCTGCATGTTAATTCTAAGCTTGTGAGCCCAGCTAGAGTTAAACAACTAATAAATCTTATGCACACAACGTCACCTTCATACATACTAATGGCATCCCTTGATTGTGCAAGAAGGCAAATTGCATTAAATGGAACAGAGCTGCTCGAAAAAACTATTGATTTATGTAATTATGTAAGAAATGAAGTAAATAAAATACCTGGATTTTATTGTTTCGGTGAAGAAATTTTAAATGGCCTTGGAACTTATGCTTTCGATCCAACTAAAATCACAATAACATGTCGTGATTTAGGCATAACAGGTTATGACTTAGATATGATACTTTCTAATAAATATCACATACAAATGGAGTTATCTGATATTTATAATATATTAGCAGTTGGATCCTTTGGTGATACAAGAGATGGAATGGAGCAATTACTAAAGGCTCTAGGAGAAATAAGTTATGAATATTATGGTAAGGGTACAAAAAAAATTGATTTCATTGATATACCTAGTATTCCAGAACAAGTTCAAATTCCTAGGGAAGCTTTCAATAGTGTAAATACCGCTGTTGAAATAAAGAAAAGTGTTGGTATGATAAGCGGTGAATTCTTAATGGCTTATCCACCTGGCATTCCAGTTCTTTGCCCTGGTGAGAGAATAACACAAGAGATTGTAGATTATGTTGAAAAGTTAAAAAATACTGGATTGTATGTTCAAGGAACCGAAGACCCTGAAGTTGAATATATAAAAGTTGTTCTTGAAGAAGATGCAGTGTACATAACTGTTGACTAGAACTAAAAAGAACTCCAATTTTGGAGTTCTTTTTAGTTCTAGTCAGACTGTTGACAAACATAAAATGTAAAACACTCTAATTTAAAATTGGAGTGTTTTTTTTCATATTCAAAAAGGATTTTACAACATCAATGTCGAATATATATAGTATACAAACTTTATAATTCGGAGGGTTTAGTTATGATTAATGAAAAGAACTTCACACAACAAAAATTAGAAATGGTATATTTAGAGGATTTAGTTCCTAAAGACCATATTCTCAGAAATATAGATAAATACATGGATTTCTCTTTCATAAGAGAATTGACTCAAAAATATTATTGTTTAGATAATGGAAGACCTGGCGTAGATCCTATTTTACTCTTCAAAATGCTGTTTATTGGATACCTATTTGGAATAAAATCTGAGCGACAACTTGTAAAGGAAATTGAAGTAAATGTAGCTTATAGATGGTTTTTAGGACTAAGCCTTACTGATGTTATTCCAGATCATTCAACAATTAGCCAAAATAGACGTAGACGATTTAAAGGAACTGACGTGTTCCAAAAAATATTTGACGAAGTCGTATTTAAGGCTATAAATCTTAAGATGGTAACTGGTAAAATACTTTACACAGATTCTACACACCTAAAAGCAAATGCTAATAAGCGAAAGCTTGTGAAAATTGAAGTTGAAAAAACACCTAAAGAATATGTAGCTGATCTTAATAAAGCTGTAGAGGAAGATAGAATAAATCACGGTAAAAGACCTTTGAAAGTGAAAGAACCTGTTACCATAATAAAAGAAATTAAAGTTAGCACAACTGACCCCGACAGCGGATATATGATGAGAGATGGCAAGCCGGAAGGCTTCTCCTATTTAGATCACAGAACTGTGGACAGTAAACACAATATAATTACTGATGTTTATGTTACTCCTGGAAATATAAATGATGTTGATCCTTATATCGATAGATTGGATGTGCAAATAAAAAAATTTAATTTTAATACAAAATATGTTGGTGCCGATGCTGGTTATGCTACAAATCTTATATGTAAAGAACTATTTGAGAGAGAATTAAAATCTGTAATGGGATATAGAAGGTCTCCACATACAAAAGGAATGTACACTAAAAATAAATTTCAATATGTTAAAGAGAAGGACATATATGTTTGCCCTGACTTAAGGGCTTTGCATTATAAAACGACAACTAGAGATGGATATAAAGAGTATGTTGGGAATGCAAAAGATTGCAAAGAATGCCCAAATAGAACTCAATGTTTTTCTGATAAAAGTAAGGTTAAAACTGTTAGAAGACATGTTTGGGAAATGTATAAAGAAGATGTTGTAAAGTTTACCAAAACGGATAAGGGTAGAAATATATATAGAAGAAGGAAAGAAACTATAGAGCGAAGCTTCGCAGATTCTAAACAACTGCATGGGCTTCGCTATTGCCATATGCGCGGATTAGAAAATGTGCAAGAGCAGTGTCTGCTTACAGCAGCAGTGCAAAATATGAAAAAGATAGCTAGCCTACTATCTTCCATGTTTTTTTATTTTATAACTAAAAACCTGTTGCATGTTACTAATTTATCTATAAATCAAAATGCTATCGCATAATTGCATATAAAAACCCAGTACAATAAAAAATTATACTGGGTTTGTAAACAACCTGACTAGAACTAAAAAGAACTCCAATTTTGGAGTTCTTTTTAGTTCTAGTCATAATTTTATATCATCTAAATCTTCCTCAGTAAAAACCTTTATGCCCTTTGATAACAACAACTCAGCAGTAACTCCATTACCCGGCCTTAGAGTACCGCTAAATGTTCCATCATATATTTTAGAAACTCCACAAGAAGGACTTCTCGCCTTCAAAATAGCCGTAGTAGCTCCTATTTTCTCTGCTATTTTAAGAGTTTCATAAGCACCTTTTAAAAAGCTTGAAGTTAGATCGTTATTTTTCGTTCCAATAATTGTTGCTTTTCCATCTATTACATCAAGACCATTACCATTTAAAATTTCACAGGGTTCCCGTGGAGTCGCTAACCCTCCAAGCTGTTCTGGACAAACAGGAAGAGCTTTCCCTTCTTTTAGTAGTTTAAGCAGTCGCGTATCTAAATTATTACTACCATCATACCTACAATTAATACCGCATAAACAAGAACTTACAATAATCATATCTAACCATCCTTTATTAGGCTTTTATTTAATTTCGGCGACTGTAACTCCACTACCGCCTTCACCATAATTACCCAATCTATATGCTTTAACATGACCATGCCTCTTTAGCATATCTGTAATAGACTTCCTTAAAACTCCTGTTCCCTTACCATGAATAATGGTAACTTCTTTAAGTCCTCCTAAACATGCTTCATCTAAGTACTTATCAACAGTAAAAATAGCCTCCTCGGAATCCATACCCCTTAGATCTACAGAGGTTGATACATTGCTTAGATTTAGCTTCATTTCTCTCTTTTTTATCTTAGCTTTTTTCTTATCTTCCTGAGAAAGTTTTGATACACGCAAATCCTCTACTTTAACATTTATCTTCATAATACCAGCCTGAACCTGTACCTCACCTTTTTTATCCGGTTTTGAGATTACAATTACCTTCTGGTTAAGAGATGGCAAATATACCTCTTCCCCTTGTTTTACATTTTTAACTTTTTCTCCTAGAGTTTCATTGTTTTTTTCTACATGGATCTCTATATTATCAAGCTTATTTTTAATTTTAAGTCTTTCCTCTTCAAGCTTTTGCCTTGCCTCAGAGGAATATCCTAGTTTTTCTAGTTCCCTCATATTTTTAAGAATAACATCTGACTCTTCCTTAGCATTTTTTATAAGTCTCTTTGCTTCCCTTTGAGCTTCATACATTGCATTTTCTCTTATGTTTTCAAGTTTATATAATTTTTCTTGGTACTTATCTTTTAACTTGCTAGCTTCTAGTTTTAGTATCTCGGATTCCCTAGCATCTCTCTCTACCTTTATGCTTTTTTCTTGTAAACTTTGTACTAATTCTTCAAATTCCAATGTCTCTTTAGAAATATTTTCTCTTGCACTTTTTATAATGTAATCAGGAAGTCCTAATCTTTTTGAAATTTCAAAAGCATTTGATTTACCTGGTACTCCTATTATTAATCTATAGGTTGGGCTTAACGTGTCAACATTAAATTCTACAGAAGCGTTCTCCACCCCTGAAGTTTTTAGCGCATATCCCTTTAATTCACTATAATGAGTAGTTGCAACAACTTTTGTACCTCTTGCTCTTAAGTTTTCTAGAATTGAAACAGCAAGAGCTGCTCCTTCAGTAGGATCTGTACCAGCTCCTAATTCATCAAATAGAGCTAATGATTTTATATCTGCTTTTGCAATTATATTTACTATATTTGTCATATGTGAAGAAAAGGTGGATAAGCTTTGCTCTATGCTTTGCTCATCGCCTATATCTGCGAATATTTCATGAAAAAAGCTAACCATAGAACCTTCTCTTGCTGGGATTAAAATTCCACTCATAGCCATTAACTGAATTAAACCAACAGTTTTTAATGTTACTGTTTTACCACCTGTATTAGGTCCTGTTATTACAAGGGACGTAAAATCTCTTCCTAAATATATATTACTAGGTACAACAACCTTTGGATCTATAAGCGGATGCCTCGCCTCAATTATATCTATTATTCCATCTTCATTAACCTTTGGAATAATGGCATTAATCTCTAGTGCATACCCTGCCTTTGCAAAAATAAAATCTAATTCCCATACTATATTCGCATTATTTGAAACAATATTTATATTTTCATATATTTTATAAGAAAGTTCTGCTAAAATCCTCTCAACCTCAGCTTTTTCCTTGAGCATAATTTCCTTAATTTCATTATTTAAATTCACTAAACTCATTGGCTCAATAAAAAGTGTAGCTCCTGAAGAACTTTGGTCATGCACAATTCCTGGAACACTCCCTTTATGTTCTATTTTAACGGGAATTACGTATCTATCCCCTCTTATAGTGTAAAGACTTTCTTGAAGATATCTTGCATAAGTCCTAACTAATGAAGTTACCTTATCCTTTACAGAGGCATTTTTATCTTTTAGAGATTTTCTTAAACTAAAAAGTAAACTACTAGCCCTATCAGAAATTTCTTCATCACTAATTATAGCCATAAAAATTTCATCTTCTAATTTTTTTATTGGAACAATACCAATACATATATCCTCTAAAACTCTAGAGGACAATTCATCTGCCTTGTTGCCAACATAATTCTGAAATAATCTAGCGCACCGTAGCATTTGAGCTATTCTGATTAGCTGCATTGGCATAAGCGATGCTTCCTTGGATGCTCTTATTATTGCAGATCGAACATCATATATCCCCTCAAAAGGAGCACTTCCTTTTCTTGATAAAAGAAGTAACGCCTCATTAGTTTCTTGTAAGTGTTCTTTTACTTCATAAACATTTGTGTAAGGCTCCAAATTGTCTATAATATCTTTACCTGCCGTAGTATGCGTGTAAGCTTTAATTTTTTCTTTAATTTTATAATATTCTAAAACTTTTAATGATTTTGTATTCATGATCCACCGTCTTCCCTTTGTTAAAAAATTTAAATTTATTGACTTATATACTTTGAATTATTCAACGCCTCTTTTATAATGACCTCTTGTATAATTCTTAAAATCGCCTTGCCACTCTTTGCTAATATAATTTGTAAGAACTTCAATAGTTTCATCATAACTTTCTTCTATAAAATCTAATCTAAATGAAGCAATTTTATTCTTTTTAATCTCCTCAATATTAGGTATCAAGTTAACAGGAACATTATTGTAGATATAACTTCTACAATATTTATCAGTATTTATACTAAACTCTATACCTTTTCTATCTTTAAGTGTATAAGATCCTTTACTACAATTACCTAGGCAAGTTTTATTTTCACTCTTGTCACCAAAAACGCTACCAATAGCACAATACTCACTAACCATAAGTTCATATTTTCCGTATACCATAATTTGAAGTGGAAGCGAACTTTTATACGCAATTTTTTTTATTTCTGCTGCATTTAATTCAGCACTAATACAAGTTCCAGCAAGGAAATCTTTATAAAAATCTCCTGCATAACTATTAAAAATATTTAATTTATAATCACCAATAACCATTGTTCTTTTATTAAATCTACTAATTATTCCTAAATTAGCAGTTATAATACCTTTTATATTACCTAGATTATTTTCTATAAACTCACAAACACTTTCAAATTCGCCCTTAATAATATTAGGAACCTTAATGTAAATATTTACATCCTTTATATTTAGGTCCATTGTGCATCCACGCATAAAAGGATTTATAGCAATATTATTAAATCCCATTTGTGTTGCAGCCTTTAATTGCGAAGTCGTTGAAACTACAATGAGAGTTTCAGGCATAATTTTATCTTTTTCTTGTGTTAATTCTATCTCTTTATCATCTTCTTGTAGTGCAAGTCCTTTATTATAATTAATCTGTCTATTAGTATTCCCTCGTTTATATTTTTCTATTATAAAATTTTGCACAGATTCCACTAATTCTCGCCTTACTAAATTTAATGATGCCATTGGCATAAATCCATCCTCGAAGCTTTCAAAAGTCACCTCATTTATTAAAAAAGGTGTGTCCCCTGTTTTAGATAAACTCTTAATTATACGATCTTTATCTAGTGGCTTATTTATCGCTTTTTGTACAAGGTCTCCAATCATTTCAAAAGTTCTACCAAGATAATTCGTACTAATTCTTAGAGGTTTATTCACACTAAATTCTATTAAAAGATTTATTCTAATTTTCCTTCTATATTTATCACTATAACTTTCTGCGAGCTTATTCATTAATAAAACATCTGTTATTTTATATAAGGAGTCTCCAGCTCTAAATTTAGTTGGTTTTAATAAAACCCTATCACCCTTTAGTGCTACTTCTACATCTACTCCATCCTTTATAATTTTAGATAAAGTAAACCCATCCTCAAGGAACATTATACCATCTTTTAAAGCAACATCTTCTAAAAGTGTTACTGTTAAATCACTTCCGGCTATACCGATTGGAATTCCAGAATTTTTAGGAACTTTGTATGCCATCATATCTTTTCCTTTATTACCATATAAATATGCCTTTGAAAATCCTTCTCTATTAAATAATTGAGTTAAAACTTTAGTATCCTTATCTAATTTTTGTATTTTATTATTATAAATATTATTAAGCGCACGTCTATATATTTCCACTGTACCTGCAACATATTCTGCTCTTTTCATTCTTCCTTCAATTTTAAGTGAAGATGTACCACTTGCAACTATGTCTTTTAAACTGTCTAATGTGCAAGTATCCTTAGGGCTTAAAAGATATGCTTTATGTTCTTTGTTATTAGCCTTATCTATCAGAGTATATGGTAATCTACATGGTTGGGCACATCTGCCTCTATTCCCACTTCTCCCTCCAATAATGCTACTCATAAGACACTGTCCTGAATAACATATACATAAAGCTCCATGAACAAAAACTTCTGTTTCCACATTTAAAGTATTAGATATGTAATCAATTTCTTCTAAACTAAGCTCTCTTGACAGAACTATTCTTTTAAACCCAATCTTCTTTAAAAATAAGGCAGCTTCTCCATTATGAACAGTCATTTGCGTTGACGCATGCAATTCAAAATCCGGAAAATTGTTTCTTATCAAATATATTAATCCAGTATCTTGGACAAGTAATGCATCAACTCCAATGCTATATAAAAATCCTACATACTCCATAATTTCTTTTAATTCATTATCCTTTGCTAGCGTATTTAAAGTAACATATACGCGTACCCCATAAATATGGCAATAATCTACTGCAAGAGTTATATTTTCTTCATCAAAATTAGAAGCATAAGCTCTTGCCGAGAACTTGCTTCCTCCCATATAAATTGCGTCTGCTCCCATTTGCACTGCTGCATATACACTTTCCATACTGCCAGCAGGTGCTAATAATTCAATCTTCTTCATTTGCATCTCTCCTAATAAGTCTTCTATATCCTATTATACAATAAATGTTGCAATAAATTAAGCCATTAAAAAATTTTACATTAATATAACCGTCTATTTTCATGTTTTATGATAATGGACACAACAAAAATAATGGAATATAATTAAAAATAGACTAGCTCACTTCTTATTATTGCTTGAGAAAGCTTAGTACAAAAAATTGCTAATGGAGATATGAATATGACGATAAAAAATAATATTAGAAATATTGGAATAGTAGCTCATGTAGATGCTGGTAAAACAACTTTAACCGAGCAACTACTTTACCAAAGTGGTTCTAGCAGGATTCTAGGTAGCGTAGATAAGGGTACAACCCATACAGATTCTCTAGCTATGGAAAAGCAAAGAGGTATTTCAGTTAAGGCTGCTGAAACAGATTTTACTTACAAAGGAACAAATGTACATGTTATAGATACTCCTGGGCATATTGATTTTAGTTCTGAAGTAGAAAGAAGTATAGGCGTTCTTGATGGCGCTATAGTTGTATTATCATCTGTCGAAGGAGTACAACCCCAAACAGAGGTATATTTTAATGCTTTAAAGGAATTAAATACGCCTTCAATATTCTTTATAAACAAACTCGACCGTATAGGGGCATCTCCCTATAAAACTATTAAGGATATGAAAAAGCTTCTAACTAATAAACTTATACCACTACAATTAGTTCATGAAGAAAACAACGAATTTATATTTAATAACATATTTGACAATGTAGATTTCGCAAAAAACATATTAGAAATAAAAGATGAATCCTTTAAACAATTACTAGAAGATATAATAGATATACTAGGTAATAATAATGAGGAAATTTTAAATCAATTTTTTGCTGAAACTTTAACCCTAGGAATGTTAAAAAATGAGATAACCCTGCAAGCAAATGCTGGCCAAGTTTACCCTGTGCTATATGGCATAGCACTGAGAGGTGAAGGAATTAAAGACTTGCTTGACGGCATAATAGATTATCTCCCAGGACCTGAGAATTTAGATGATTTAGGACTTTCAGCCCTTGTATATAAAATATCCCATAACAAAACCTTAGGCAAAATAGCTCATATAAAAATATTTAGTGGATCAATATCGACTAGAGATGATATTTTAAATGTAACTACAAACAAAAGAGAAAAGATTACTATGATTAAAAAAGTAGTTAATCAAAAACCAGTTGATGTATCATCCGCAAGTAGCAGTGATTTGGTAATGGTGAGTGGCTTAAATTGTAGCACCTATGATGTCCTGGGAAGCAAAACTCATATTCCGACTCTTAAAACTATCACAACTCCTCTTCTCACCCTAAGAATTTATGCGAAAGTTCAGGAAGACTATGTAACTTTGGTTGAAGCTTTAACAATACTTCAAGAAGAAGATCCTCTTCTTAACATGGAATGGATAAAAGAAAAAAAAGAAATTCATCTTAGAATTATGGGTAAAATCCAAATTGAATATATTGAAGATATTTTAATGGAAAGATTTAATGTGCAAGTTACCTTTGGTCCCCCCTCTGTTATCTACAGAGAAACTCCTATAACAAGTGGCTATGGTGAATCACGTTACACAATGCCTAAACCTTGCTGGGCTATAGTTGAATTTTTAATTGAGCCACTGCCAAAAGGAAGTGGACTTATTTATGAATCAAAGGTTCGAACTGAAAAGGTAAAACTAAAATATCAAAGAGAAATAGAAGATAATATCGATAAAATTTTAAGTCAAGGGATTTATGGCTGGCCAGTTACGGATTTAAAAATAACCTTCACCAATGGTGAAGACCATGTTATGCATTCACGTTCAGGAGACTTTGCCGCATCCTCTGCCATGGGGATCATGAGAGGCCTACGTGAGATAGGTACTACCCTACTTGAACCCATAATTAATTTTAGGATTACAGTACCTGAGAATGTAGGTGGAAGGGTTTTAAACGACATTATAAAAATGCGTGGTAGCTTTGAGACTCCATTTATACATAACGATACATTTACAATAGAAGGTAAAATGCCTGTATCAACTTCCCTTGAATATCCAGGAGACCTTAGTAAAATCGCTTCTGGAAAAGCAATAATCACAACCGGGTTTTCAGGCTACGAGCCCTGCTCCTTAGAAATAGGAGCAGTAAGGGAAAGAATTGGTGTAAACCCCTTAGACAGAGCTAAATTTATACTCTCTGTGAGAAATGCATTATAAATGGTGTAATTACGGTCATAGTATCGATACTTGTTGCAATCATCCCGGTAATGCTTTTTAAAAACAATGACAGACATGAGCCAGTCCATTTATAGATGATTTTGTACCCACTACTTGAATATTCTACTATACTCCCTAAACAATTACTAATTGTTTAGTTCTCTAGATAACAACCTTTCATTGGAAACTAAAAATACTAGCTAAACATTTTTAGTCTTTGATAATTTTTTCGTATATTATGCTAACAAAATTGTATGTTGCGTAAAATGCATTGAATAAGCTCTAGTAATTCTTAATTTATTTTATCTACATATGCGTAAAGAAACACGCATGTTTGAGCGTAAGCGAGTTTGCGTGTTTTAGCAGATGTAGATAAAATAAATTTTAGAATTTCTAAGCGAAATGAGTGCATTGGAGCAATATACAATTCTCGTTATAGCATAACAATAGAAACATTTTAATTAAGAATTTCCAGATAAATTTTATATAAATCATTTGTTAGTTTCTCATAGTTATAATTTTGATTAACATAATTTTTAAGAATGTTATCCTTACGCTTTTCAAACCCCTCTTTTACAACATCATACATACTTTTATTATCATATGGATCACAATATAAAGCCATTTCTTTAAAATATTCTTTTGCACACCCCCCTTTAGTTGAAACGATATTGCACCCACTTGCTGCTGCCTCAAGAGATGATAAGCCAGGCATTCCTACAAAACTTGGGTTTACGTGCACCTTTGCAAATCTATATGCATTGTATACATTATAATTATCCATAAATCCTAAATAGACTACATTCTTAAAATTAGTACATTTTTCAAGATACTCATTGTCGTTTACATTTCCTATTAAAACTAATTGTTTTCCAAGCTCTGCACATATTTTACATAAAGAAAGTTGATTTTTGCTTTCGCTTATTCTCCCAACACATAAAACATAATTATTTAAATTATATCTCTCTTTAAAATTATATAAAGGTATGTCATCATTTTCTACTTCTACACCATTGTGTATAACTTCGTTATATACACTAACGTGAAATTCACTCTTAATAAGTTCCTTTTCTAATTCACTATTACAAATAATAGCCTTACTTCTTTTTAAAATCTCCTCTTTATAACTGCTACACTTTTCATATAACTTCATACTTTCAATCTCATTGTTTATGATGTGATATTTCTTCATATTCCAGTGCATAGGAGAAATCACTAAGCTTTTTTTATAGAACTGTGCAATCTTGTAATATCTATATGTTTCCCCTGCGGTGTCAATGTTAAATAAATGTACTATATCATAACTAGAATAATCATATATTCCACCATCATTTATATCTACAGTTACTCCTAATTTACGTAAATACTCAGCTGTTTTGATCACTTTCATAGAATCCACTGCAAAATTTCTATAATAATCTTGTCTAACGCACAATAGAACTTTCATTAGGTATTTCCCCCTATCTCTTGCTACTTTTACAATATAATTATGCTAAGACATGTTTATTTATCACTTTTTAACAAACATGTTTAATATATTTGATTTGTTTTCTATACTTTTATTTATATACTATTAGTTTATACTGTAAAAGTTTCTATATAGTTATGAAAGTTTATTATGTTAATATAATTAAATAACAAATCTATGCCTCAGACACAATAAAAACACCTATAATATCTATAGATGTTTTATCATAATAAATAATGCTTATTTTTTCATAAGTTAGTTAACAATGTCATTAAATAGCTTTAATGCTTATTGAATTATATCTAATATAATCCAATAATTTTCCACCATACTAAACCTCCACCAATCCATATAATAAAGTATACTATTCCAAGAATAAAGTTTAAACTCCACCATTTATTTTGGCTTACATAACCTGAACCAAAAAGAATAGGTGCAGGACCACTACTATAATGAGTTGTTGAAGCAAATAGATTTCCAAATACTCCTAAACTTATAGCTGCAAGCATAGGTGGAACGCCTCCTGCTATTGCAACTCCAAGGAATGCTGAATACATAGCACTTACATGTGCTGTTGAACTTGCAAAAATATAGTGACTATAGAAATAAGCTAAAAGTAAAACAATTAAAATAATTGGCCAACTAAATCCCTTTACATTTTGTCCAATTGCATTACTAAACCATGGGATTAGTCCAAGTTTATTAAGCTGAGTTGCCATCATAACAAGTACGGAGAACCACATTAGCGTATCCCAAGCTCCCTTTTCACTCTTTACATCATCCCAAGTTAGAACTTCAGTAGTTAAAAGAAGAGAAAGTCCAATAAATGCTGTAAGCGTTGCATCTATATTAGTTATGGTTCCTGTTACCCATAAGAGAAGTACTATAACAAATATTAACGCCATGAATTTTTCACTTCTTTTAAGTGGTCCCATTTCTTTTAGGGCATCATTGGCAAATTTTGGTGCATCAGGAGTGCTTTTAATTTCCGGTGCATATAGTTTATAAATTATAAGAGGTATTACTATAAGAGAAATAACACCTGGAACAATAGCCGCTATAAACCACCCAAGCCAAGTAATTTTAACTCCAAAAGTTGCGGCAAGACTCTGAGCTAATGGATTGCCTGCCATCGCTGTCATAAACATTGCAGAAGTTATAATATCTCCATGAAATTCACAGAATATAAGAAATGATCCTATTTTTCTTTCAGTTCCATCCTCAGGTTTCGAACCAAAAGCTTCCGAAAGAGATTTTATGATAGGATAAATTATTCCACCTGCTCTTGCTGTGTTACTTGGAGTAGCAGGCGCTATTACAAGATCACAGAAAATAATTGAATAACAAAGCCCAAGGGTCTTTTTCCCGAAGGATCTTACAAATAGATAAGCGACTCTTGTTCCGAGACCTGTTTTTATGAAACCTCTCGAAATAAAGAATGCCATAACTATAAGCCATATACTGCTATTGCCAAAACCTTCAATTGCAATTTTTGTAGTTACAGTTCCCGATAGAATTGATACAGTTAATCCTATTATAGACAACGCTCCAATTGGAAACGGTTTTAAAATACACCCTACGATTGTTGCAACAAAAATTGCAAGCATGTGCCAGGCCTGAGGTTTAACTCCAATAGGAGCTGGTATAAACCATATAATAATACCTACGATAATTGCTATTAAAAACTTAATATACTTATCAGAATATAACGAATTACTAGAACTTTTTGTCATAATTAAAGCTCCCTTACTTTACTTATTTGTAAATACTTTAGCTACCATAACTTATTATTTATAAGGGGGCTTGTACTTAATTAATACGCCCCCCAATTTAATTCTACTAAATTATCTTGCTATTCTATTTTTGATATTTTTTTCTTTCTGTCTCATAAAGATTATTACCTTCACTGTCTATTACAACAACGGCTGGGAAATCTACTACAGTAAGTTTCCTAACAGCTTCTGGACCCAAATCTTCAAAAGCAATAATTTCGCATTCTTTTATTGATTTAGAAATGAGAGCTCCAGCTCCTCCTATTGCAGCAAAATAAATAGCGCCATTTTTCTTCATTGAATCTACTACGGTTTTGCTTCTAAGTCCTTTTCCAATCATTCCAGTAAGACCTAGTTCAAGAAGCGGAACAGTCAAATCATCCATTCTATAACTAGTAGTTGGACCAGCAGATCCTATTACATTTCCAGGTTTAGTTGGAGCAGGTCCTACATAATATATAATTGCATCTTTTGGATCAAAAGGTAATTTTTCGCCATTGTTGATTGCATCTACTAACCTTTGATGAGCTGCATCTCTTCCTGTATACATAGTTCCTGATATTAAGACACTATCTCCTGATTTTAAACTCTTTAACTTCTCCTGTGTTAATGGAGTAGTTATATGTTTGATTTCCATTTTTACCCCTCCCTATATTATTGTTATTGCATGTCTTGCAACATGACAATTAATATTTACTGCCACTGGTAATCCAGCAATATGTGTTGCAAAAGCTTCCACATTAACAGCAAGGGCTGTAGTATTTCCACCTAGTCCTTGAGGTCCTATTCCTAGTGCATTAATTTTTTCTAGTAAAGTTAACTCAATTTCTTTTAAATGCTCAGTTTCATTATGACTACCAATATCTCTTGTTAAAGCTTTCTTAGCAAGATACATTGCTTTATCTGATGTACCTCCAATTCCAACACCTACAACAATAGGTGGACATGGATTTGGACCTGCAAGTGAAACCGCTTCTACAACAAAATCAAGTACACCAGCTAATCCATCTGATGGTTTAAGCATTTTTAATCTACTCATATTCTCACTACCAAAACCTTTTGGAGCTAATGTTACTTTGACTTTATCACCTGGCACAATATCATAATAGATTACAGCAGGAGTATTGTCCCCTGTGTTTTTTCGTTTTAAAGGATCTTCTACAACGGATTTCCTTAAATATCCTTCTTTATATCCACGTCGTACTCCTTCATTAATGGCATCTGTAATATTTCCACCTATTAACTCAACTTCTTGACCTACTTCTACAAATACTACAGCCATACCTGTATCCTGACAAATTGGGACTTGATCATTTTTCGCAATTTCAGCATTTTTAAGTAAATTACTTATTATATCTCTTCCTACAGGAGATGTTTCTTCCTTTTCGGCTTTGTGAAAGGCGCATAATACGTCTTCTCCCACATAAAAATTAGTCTTAATACTCATGTCTTTTAAAGCATTTTCAATTTCTTTTACATCCACTTTACGCATGAACCAACAACTCCTTCCATTTTTTTAATTTTCAAAGCAATAATCTATTTTTTTATATCATCGCCTTTCAAACTATGTTACATTTAGTTTTATTATTTATTATTTTCTCTTCCATGAGTATAATGTGGTAACAACATAGGAGAAATTTTATCTGTAATTATACCATTTTCGCAAAGACTCCTATGGTATTTTTTAACATGATCAAGACTAAGTTCTTTCACATTAACATTTTTGCAATTTTCGCCTGCATGTGACCCTGCTCTACGTCCAAAAACAATAATATCTAATAGTGAATTACCCATTAGCCTGTTACTACCGTGGATTCCCCCTGAAGCTTCTCCTGCCACATAAAGGTTTTCTACCTTAGTTTGACCATTTTCATCAATTAAAAGTCCTCCATTTTGATAATGGAGTGTTGGATATACGAGAATTGGATCTATTCTCATATCAATGCCAAATTTTTGGTACATTCTGAGCATTGCTGGAAGTCTCTTTTCAATTGTTCCTTCACCATTAATTAATTCTATTAAAGGAGTATCTAGCCATATGCCTTTTTCCCCTGCAGCTGTATCAATACCCTTATTTCTTATATGACATTCTCTAATTAATGCAGATGTCTCCACATCCCTGGTTTCAAGATGATAAGTAAATTGCTCACCATCAATATTTAGAGGTGTTGCCCCTAAACTACGAACCTTCTCCGTAACAAGTGCTCCAAAAATTTGTGGAGGATATGCTACTCCTGTAGGGTGATACTGCACAGCATCTGCGAAAATGAGTTCAGCTCCTGCTCTATATCCAAGTATTAACCCGTCCGCTGTAGCGCCATAATGATTTGTTGTAGGAAAACCTTGATAATGAAGTCGTCCGGCACCTCCTGTTGTTATAATAACAGTTTTAGCTCTTGCTATTAGATATTCCTCTGTTTCTATATTGAATAATACAGCTCCAGCAGCCTTACCATCCTTGTCTAGAATTATCTCCACTGCAGGTGAGAATTCTACCACTTCGATACCTTTGTTAATAACTTCATCCCTAAGGACACGCATGATTTCAGCTCCTGAATAGTCAGCTGCAGCATGCATTCTTTTTCTTGATGTTCCACCTCCGTGGGTAGTGACCATTGTACCATCTTTTTCTTTATCAAACATTACCCCAAGTTCATTTAACCATTTTATTGCTCCTGGAGCATCCATTACAAGAGCATTAACAAGTTCTTTTTTATTGGTAAAATGTCCGCCTCCCATTACATCCATGTAATGTTTTGCAGGAGAATCATCTGGCTTATCTGCAGCCTGTATTCCACCTTCAGCCATCATCGTATTGGCATCACCAAAACGTAATTTTGTGGCAATCAATACATTGGCTCCTGTTTTGTGGGCTTCTAGAGCTGCTGATGCTCCAGCTCCTCCTCCACCTATTATCAAAACATCTACATCATAATCTACTTTAGTTAAATCCATGTCTAAATTTTGAAGTCTACTTTTAGCTTCAATAAGTTCTGCAAGTTGTAATGGAACCTTAGATCCTTTGCTTGGTCCAACACTTAGATTTTTGAACTCATCTTCCTTATAATCCGGATAATTTTCCTTTAATATATCTTCCTTTTCCTTAGCACTCATCCTCGGAAACTGAACTCCTAGTCTTTGCTCACGTGTGGCCTCTACCTTCTTTATTAGCACCCTCATTTCTGCTGTATACATTAAAATACCTCCCTGGTAAACCTATATTTTATGAGATTTATTGGTGCTCTTTACTTTGTAATATCTCTTGTGTTATATAATTCCTTTAATTCATCTATACTTTTAATCATTAATTCTTTCATTGAATCATCATAAGTGCCTTCTTGAATTTCTTTTACCCTTTTTGTCAAATCTTCTGTTTCAGGAGCAATGTATTTGCCTGTAAGTCTTCGAGCAAGCATCGCTACTTGATAATGAGTAATACCTGCTGGGCACCTAGATGCACAAATTCCGCACATAACACAATCAAAAGATTCATGAGCACATTTCTCAATATCTCCTCTTTGAGCACTGGCAATATACTGCATAACATTAAGACCTTGTGGGCACCCCTTCGTACATGAATTACAACCAATACAGCTATATATTTCAGGATAAAGCTTCATCATTGTATCAGCCGTTGGCGCTAGTTCGTTCATATCATAAGTTCTTTTGTCTCCAGGGAAAAATGGTAATTGAGTAAGATACATACCATCTTCAACCTTAGTTTGACATGCTAAACATACCTTTAATTCATTCTTGCCTTTAATTCTATATATTGTGGAACAAGCACCGCAAAAGCCGCCCCTACATCCACATCCTCTTACTAATTTGTACCCTGCATACTCCATCGAATCCATAATTGTAAGGCTTGAAGGTACAGAATATTTTTTATTTAATATGTATATTTCCACCATTTCTTTATTGGACATTTTATATGCCTCCTTTATCCCAAATCTTTAATGGGATGGTTTTAACCGATTTATTATTAATATTCATCAGGAAGTTCATCTATTTCATCACATCTAAATACTGGACCATCTTTACACACATATTTATCTCCAATATTACAACGTCCACATTTTCCTACGCCGCATTTCATTTTTAATTCTAAAGTTGTGTATACCTGATCCTTCTTAAATCCTATTTCCATAAGTGTTTGAAGAGTATATTTAATCATGATAGGTGGCCCACATAACAAGGCTACTTTATTTGTATCAAATCCAATTTCTTTAACGTAAGATGGAACAAATCCTACATGTCCTTCCCACCCTTCGGCTTCTCTATCAACAGTTAAATGAACCTCTGTATTAGGCCTTGATGGCCAGTTTTCAAAGATGTCCTTTTGAAAAACAAGATCTTCAGGTGATCTTGATCCATATAGAATATCTACCTTTCCGTAATTTTCTCTATTATCCATTACATAGTTTATAACAGAACGAATAGGTGCTAAACCTATTCCACCACCGATGAAAAGAAGGTCTTTTCCTTTTAGTTCATCATTAACAGGAAAATTATTTCCATAGGGTCCTCTTATTCCGATTTCACTGCCTACCTCTAAACCATGTAGATATTCTGTAACCACACCACATCTTTTTACACTAAACTCCATATAATCTTTTTGCGTTGGAGAAGAAGTGATTGAGAAAATAGCTTCTCCAAGTGGAGGAACCGAAATCATTGCACATTGACCTGGCATATGTTCAAATGGTTTTCCACCACCAGGTTTTGTAACTCTAAAAGTAGTTACATCATGTGTATCTTTTCTAACATCAATTATCTCAGCTATTTCTGGCATTAAAGGGTTCACATGTTCATGTTCATTACAAGTACAGCTCATTTTATTCACCACCCAACTTTTTAATTACTTTAACAATATCCAAGTGAACTGGACATTTTTCAACGCACCTTCCACATCCAACGCAAGCATATACACCCTCATTATTATTGGGATAATAAACAAGCTTATGCATGAAACGCTGCCTGAATCTTTCCTTCTGCGTTTTTCTGATATTTCCATGTGCCATAAGAGTAAAATCCGAGAACATACATGAATCCCAGCAACGGAATCTTTCTCCAGATGTATCCCCTTTAAAGTCAGAAATATCATAACAATGACAAGTAGGACATACATAAGTACATGAACCACATCCTAAGCACCGCTGACTAAGTTCTCCCCAAATTTCAGATTCAAATAACTCATTAAGCTCACCCGTTATTTTTTTAGGGTCTAGGTTTGCTAAAGGAAGCTCTTTTAACTTATCATTTGTAGCCTCTTGTAATGCATTTAATTCACTTTTATCCTGTTCAGTAACATCTTCTAAAATATCCTTTAATTGCTTTGTTAAGTTTTCACCTTTTTGAGTTTGTGGATCCCAAAGTATGCTATCCCCAATATCCCATGTGTTAACATCAACTTCCTTCGAAGCTGTTTGTGGCTCAATCCCAAATGAACTACAAAAGCAAGTTTCCGCAGGATTAAAACAGGCCATGGAAACGATAGTTCCTTTTTCTCGCCTTTCTTCGTATAAAGCATCTACAGGATCACTGAGAAATACATTGTCAAGTAGCTTAAAGCTCCTTGCATCGCAATGCCTTACTCCAAACAATACATACTCCTCTTTTTTTCCTCCTACATTGTCTAGTTCAAGTTTCTTTCCGTCCCTTTTAAACTTTAAGTAGGTTTCACTTTGTGGGAAAATAAAACTTTTTGGTGAAATATTAGTTTTCAGTTTTTCTACATTCACCGTATCTCCTTGTTTCCACATATCAAAGTTTACTTTTCCATCCACTTCAATAGGCAAAAACAGTTCATAAGATTCATCAATTTTACTAAAAAGATCCGAAAACTTATTCTTTAATATTTTCTTCATCATTTTTTCCCACCTCTGTGTGATGTAAATGAATCACTATCATCCAGTTTAAACATTCCGATTGGGGCTTGTTTAGTTGGATCTACTCCCGCATCATATTCACCATAAAGCTCATTTATATCTTTCATTATTTTACTATTTAATAGGTAAAGCGGTATATTCGCTGGACATACTCTGCTACATTCTCCACAGTCCACGCAACGACCACCAACGTGGTAAGCCCTAATAATATGATAAAACTGCTCTTCGCTTTCTACATTTGCTTTACCTGATACATCAACTTTATCGTTGTCAAAAATACATTTTACGCAACTACATGCAGGACATATATTACGACAAGCATTACATCTTATGCATTTTGAAAATTGAGCTGCCCAAAAATCAGATCTTTCTTTATCAGTTAGAGCTTCAAGTTTTTCTACCTCTTTAAACCGTTCTAGTGGATCTACTTCTCTAGTTACCGTATCCGACATTAACTGATCATACACTACAGGATTAGGTCGTCTACATCTAATGCATTTATCATATTCAAATTCCTTTGAGGTAACCTTCTTTTCACCATCTTTTTTTACAAATATGATTTCATCCCCAGATCTTTTAACACTTAAAAGGCCTTTATCTAATCCTTCTTTTTTTACTTTTTCTGGGTCAATCATCCCAGGACAACCTATTCCATAAACAACAACCTTGCTTCGATCTACTCTGTTGTCATTTATAAGTTGGTTAAATCCAAGGGAATCGCATCCTTTTAAAAATATACCTACTTTTTTATTATCTTTTAATTCATTAAGCAAATATTTACTTAGATTATTAACGCAGAAACAATCCCATACTAAAGAATCTACTTTATCAACATCTGTTATAAATACGGGATAAGAATCATCAAATGTATCTCCCTTTTCCCAGCCTATAATTTTTTCTACTTCCCCATTTTCTAGGGCTAATTTTGCGGTCTCTCTTATTTTTTGTGTTATCTTATCCATCTTTCATCCCTCAACTTTCTATTAGGGCCAAGTTTATGAACTTTCTCTAATACGTCATTCATAACGCTTGAAAATTTTTGTCCCTCGGCTGCTGAAATCCAATCCACTCTAAAACGTTCTTTTTCTATCCCCATAAATACAAGCAAATTTGTCAAAATTGAAAAACGACGTCTTGTATGATAGTTTCCGCTTGTATAATGGCAATCCCCTGGATGACAACCGGCAATTACTACACCGTCAGCCCCATGTTGAAATGCACGAAGTATAAAGTTTTCACTTACTCTACATGAGCATGGAACCCTAATAATTTTAACATTGGCAGGATAAGCTAATCTGCTTGTCCCCGCTAAATCTGCTCCTGCATAACTACACCAGTTACAACAAAAAGCTACAATTAAGGGTTCAAATTCACTTTTATCTATCCCCTCGATTTTTTCGGCTTCTATCGACATATTGCATCCACCTCCGCTAAAATCTGTTTATTAGTAAATCCTTTAAGATCAATGGCACCAGGACGACAAGCTACAGTACATCCGCCACATCCTTGACAAAGTGCTTCATTTACACTTGCAACTATTTTATTAATTATATTTCCATTCTCTTTAACTTCAATTGTTTTTGATGAGATTGCATCATATGGACATATTTTAGTACACGCAAGACATCCACTACAAATCGATTCATCTACTTCTGAAACACAAGGATTATTAACCAACTTATCCTTACTTAATACGCCAATTACCTTTGCTGCTGCAGCACTTGCTTGTGCTACTGTCTCTGGTATATCCTTTGGTCCTTGGCATGCTCCTGCTAGAAATATCCCTGCAGAATGAGTTTCAACAGGACGAAGTTTTGGATGCGCCTCTGTAAAGAAATTATTTGTATCTGTACTTATGCCTAATATTCTTTTAATTGTAGTTGCATCATCTTTGGCCTTAGTTGCCGCAGCGAGCACTACTATATCTGCATCAATTTGAACTGTCTCTCCAGTCGAAGCATCAATAGCATTAACTTGAAGATTCTCTCCATTTGGAAAAACTTTACCAACCATTCCTTTAATATAATGAACACCATATTCTTCAACAGCTCTTCTCTGGAACTCTTCAAAGTTTTTTCCTGGTGTACGAACATCAATATAAAAAACATAGGCTTCCATATCAGGATAATGATCCTTAAGTAACATTGCATGTTTTGCTGTGTACATACAACAAATTTTTGAACAGTAAGGTTTACCCCTTAAGGTCTTGTCCCTTGATCCAACACATTGTATAAACACTACTTTTTTAGGCACTCTTTGGTCAGATGGACATAATAGATGACCTGCTGTTGGACCTGCAGCATTTGTTAATCTCTCAAATTCAAGCGATGTTATTACATCAGGATGTTGACCATACTGGTATTCTCCAAATTTATCTAAACTTATAAGATCATAACCTGTGGATACCACTATAGCACCATATTGTTTTGTTATTTTAGTATCAACCTGAGAAAAATCAACAGCACCCGCTGTACATACTTTTTCGCAAATTCCACATTTTCCTGTTTTAAACTTGATACAATGTTCTCTATCTATAACAGGTACGTTTGGAACCGCCTGAGCGAAAGGCATATAAATGGCCCCTCTGTTTCTTAATCCTTCATTAAACTCACTTTTAGCTTTTTTCGAAGGACATTTTTCAGTACAGACACCACAACCAGTACACTTATCCATATTTATACTTCGTGCCTTTTGGTTAATGGTTGCTTCAAAGTTTCCCACATATCCTTTAACTGCCTCAAGCTCACTGTATGTATATAATGTTATATTTTCATGAGATGCGGCATCTACCATTTTCGGTGTCAAAATACAGGCAGAACAATCGAGTGTTGGGAATGTTTTATCAAGTTGAGACATCTTACCACCAATACTTGGTGACTTCTCAATGATATCAACTTGATAACCAGCCTCAGCAATATCAAGAGCCGTTTGAATTCCTGCTATTCCTCCACCAATAACAAGTGCCCTTTTTGTTACATCTATTTGGCCTGGTGTAAGTTCACTATTTAATGTAGCTTTAGCCACTGCAGCCCTAACAAGAGCTATGGCTTTAGGCGTTCCAATCTCTTTATCCTTATGAATCCAAGAACAATGTTCTCGAATATTAGCAACTTCTAATAAATATGGGTTTAGACCTGCTGCTTTAGCCGCTTTTCTAAATGTTGCCTCATGCATTCTAGGTGAACATGATGCTACCACAACTCTGTCTAATTTTTGATCTTTTATCGCATTTTTGATCAAATTCTGACCTACTTCGGAACACATATATTGATAGTCTTTAGCATATACAACTCCAGGCATTTTTTGTGCTTCTTCTATGACTTTATCAATGTCTACGGTAGCTGCTATATTACTTCCACACCAACAAACAAAAACTCCAATTTTCTGCAATTTGATTCCTCCTTTAAAAATAACAGTTTCATTATTTTAATGTAAAAATTATTTGTTGTACTTTCTAAATACACTTGCTATTGCCTGTTGGGGCATTTTATCATCTATTTTTTTAATAACATCTTCAGCTTTTATTCTATTTTCTCCTGAACGCCTAATAACTATAAGTCTCACTGCCTCTAAAACGTTTGCAATATCTATATCCCTAGGACAACGCTCAGAACATGTGAAACATGAAGCACAAGACCAAATCGTTTTACTTTCTATAACCTTGTCTAGTTCTCCTGTCTGAAGTAATCTTATGACCTGATGAGGTAGAATATCCATCCCTTCACTTGCAGGGCAACTTGCTGAACATTTTCCACACTGGATGCAATCTTGTATCCTCTGCCCACTAATTTGAAGAATTTGCTCTAACTCTTTTGATCTTTTGCCTGAATATATTTTCACTCTTTTCATTACACTATCTCCTCCTATCTTATTTAACACCTAAAGCTTCTGCTAAAAGTTCTGTGAAATAGGTAATAGATAGTTTATCTTTTGCCCCATCATTACTAATTTCTAGGTTATATTTACAAAGGGGGCATGCAGTAACAATTTCTTCTGCATCATTTTTTACAGCGGATTGTATTATATTATCTGTCATTTTGTTTACAAGATCCTTCTGTTCTAAACAAAGGTACCCTCCACAACACTCCGTTCTATATGGATATATAACTGGAATAGCTCCTATTGCTGTAATAAAATCTTCTATAATAGAAGGATTTTCTGGATCATCAAAATTCATAGTACTACTTGGACGAAGGAGCAAACAACCATAATATGCACCAATTTTACGATTAGTAAGAGGATTCGTAACTTTTTTAGCTAGTTCATCAAATCCTATTTCATCTCTAAGTACTTCTAGATAATGAAGAACTTGTGTCTCACCCTCGTATTCTTTTGGCAAGTCTAAATAATTGTTAACCTTTGATTTTATATCCTCTTTGCTTTTCATATCTTCATTTACTCTTTTAATCACATGATGACATGCTGCACATAAAGTGACTAGCTTTTCACCTTTATCCCTTGCTGCTGCTAGGCTCCGTACAGCGGATAATTTAGTAGCTATTTCATCAGTGGCCATTGGATATACCGCACCACAACATTGCCACTCTTTTTGCTCTTCTAGCTCAAACCCCAAGACTTTTGCAGAATCTAGTGCATACTTTTCTAATTCCTGAGCTTTCGTCTTTAACGTACAACCTGGATAATAACTATACTTCATATTTTTCATCTAGACTTTTAAACAAATGTATAAGTCTAGATTTGCACCTCCCTTCAATTTATTAATGTTTTAATACTAGTTAGTAAAAAATGTTTATATTATCTGTTAACGTTTATTTCTTAAAAATGATGAAGTTTCACTTAACTTCTTGTTAAAATTATAACATGTATTCTTCTAAATTTAAAATACCATTAAACTATGATATAATAGTATTTGCCTATCATAAAGAAACATCTTATAAATTTACTATAACAAAGTATTCTTTTCTTAATTTTGTTGATATATCTACATTTATCAACAAATAAGTATTTTTTTATATTTTTTTATATTGTATAATTCAATTTAATTTTTGTTAAAATTATAACGTTTTCCATTATAATTTAGAAACATTAATCAACTATGGTTTCATAGTTGAAATCTATAATTAGGAGGCTGCGTTATGGAATTAAGACAGTTACAATATTTTCAGATGGTTTGTCAATTAAATAGTATTACACAAGCTGCAAAAAAACTTTACGTAACCCAACCATCCATTACCAATTCCATTAAGAATTTAGAAAAAGAACTGTCCTGTGTACTCTTTGACAGATCTAAAAAGCAACTTTTTCCCACAGTTGAAGGAAAAATTTTTTTAAAGAGAGTAGATGAAATTTTAAAACTAGTAGACAATGCCACTACCGAAATGAAAGATTACGAGGATCTTAAAAAGGGTATACTTACAATAGGCATACCTCCAATGATCGGTACCTTTATATTTCCTATAGTTTTTATTAAATTTAAACAATTATATCCAAATATCAAACTCAATATTATAGAATATGGATCTATTGAAACAAGACAAATGATAGAAAATGGAGACTTGGATTTAGGTCTTATTATAGGTGACCCAGGTAATGATATACTAGCTTCCTTGCCTATTTTAGATAGCGAACTCTTAGTTTGCTTAAAAAAAGAACATCCGCTAAGAAAAAAGTCAACTATTACATTTGAAGATATTAAAAGCGAACCTATTATCTTATTAAAAGAAGGCTTCTACATAAGGGAGAAGGTATTAAATCGTTTTAGAGAAAAACATATTCAGCCTAATATTATTTTATCGTCCAACCACTTAGAAACCGTCAAAGGACTTATTACAAACGGGGTTGGTATATCTTTTTTATTAAAAGAAATTGTTGAAGATAATGATAAAATAACAAAAATTCCATTATGTAATACTATTCCTATAAAAATTGCTCTCGTTTGGAGAAAAAATTGTTGTTTATCCACTGTTTCAAAAGTATTTATAGATTTCTTAAATGCAAACCCCCTACCCGTTCATAAGAATTTAGATTAAGTTAATAATTTTCTTATTGAAAATATACATAAAAAGCGCATCCTAAAAATCCACTTTTATATTCGGACAAAAATGCCTCAAAATAGAAATCACTTTCTATTTTGAGGCAACCAATTAATCTAAAATCTAAGCTTGTAATTTCCAAATGTATTCTCCTGATTTATTGATATATCCAATCCTTTTACCTATTTCAACCCTTGCAATTCCCTGGGTAAATTCATAGGCTTCTTCAAAAATTGGTTCTATAATCATTTCACCTAAACAATCTATGTAACCCCACAAATCTCCTATTTGAGCAGCTATTAAACCCTCACTTATAATATCTATGTCTTCAAAATTTGTTGGTATTGTAATATTACCACTTTTATCAATACAACCATATTTTTCATTTTCACAAATTACAGCTATACCTTCATAAAATTTGCCAGCCCACTCAAATTTCGGTTTTATAATAATGTCTCCCGTGTTATCTATGTATCCGTATTTTTCTCTTATCTCAACTGCTGCTAATCCTTCATTGAACTCAGAGCAAACATTATATCGTAGCGGTATAATTATTTCTCCGCTCTTGTTTATATACCCATACTTTCCCTTAGAACAAACTGATGCTATTCCACTGTAAAATTCATTAGCATAATCATAAATTGCATCTATTATAATTTTACCATCCTTATCTATATATGCTATCTTACCACCTATTTGAACTGCTGCTAATCCATCACTATAATCATTAGCATCTAAATATTTTGGTGGTACTATTTCCGTACCTTCACTATCTATATATCCCCACATATAGCCACTCTTTACTGCTGCTCTTCCTTCAATAAAGAAATTAGCTTCCTCATATTTAGGTTCAACTATAAGTTTTCCGCTTAAATTAATATACCCATTTTTATGACCTACTTTTATTGCTGCAAGCCCTTCGTTAAATGGCATAACTTCATCATACTTAGGTTCTATGACAAACTCTCCAGCCTTATTTATAAAGCCATACTTGTCATCTATACCCACTATTGCTAAGTCACCTTCAAACTCCTGAGCATAATTAAATTTATTTTCTATAACTACATTGCCTTCCCTATCTATGTACCCATATCTTTTCTTGAATTTTACAGGATACAAATTATTCTCATTGTTCATAACTAAAACTTCCTTTCACTTTTTGAAAACTAGTTCAAAAATTATAAATTAACTAAATATAATATCATTATACACTGAACTAGTTTAAATAAATAATTGATACACTACTTTGCATCTTAATTTAAATATTACTATAAAATAATGCTCACAGGGCAATGATCTGATCCTATAACCTCATTTAAAATAGAGGCTTCCTTCAGCTCGCTTAATAGGTCCTTTGTTATAAAAAAGTAGTCAAGACGCCACCCTGCATTTTTTTCCCTAGCCTTAAATCTGTAACTCCACCAAGAATATTTTACTTCCTCTGCATGAAGATATCTAAAAGTATCAACGTAACCATGAGATATAAATTTATCCATCCACGCCCGCTCTATAGGTAAGAACCCTGAGTATTTTTCATTTGCCTTTGGATTTTTAAGATCAATAACATTATGAGCGGTATTATAATCCCCACAAATAATTAGCTTTTTTCCTTTTTTTCTTAACTTTTCACAGTAAGCTAGTAATTCATCATAAAATTCCATTTTATAATTTAATCTATCCTCATCCTTTTGACCATTAGGAAAGTAAATATTAAAAAGTGTGAAATTTTCAAATTCAGCTATTAATATTCGCCCTTCACTATCAAATTTCTCTATTCCAATCCCTCGCATAACAGATATTGGTTTTTGCTTAGTGTATATAGCTACTCCACTATAACCTTTCTTCTGCGCACAACAAAAATATGAATAATACCCTTCTATATTTTTAAGCTCATCGCTTATTTGATCCTCTTGAATTTTTGTTTCTTGCAAACATAAAACCTCTGGTTGCTCACTCCCAATCCATTCAATAAATCCTTTATTTTTTATGGCTCTTATACCATTTACATTCCATGAATAAATTTTCATAAAAACACCTTCCTCATAAAGTTATTTTACAGATGCAAATTACCTATATATTTATCATTTACTGTTTTTAATCAAGTATGTAAAACTCTTAATATTAATATATCATATTTTTGAGTATTATAAAATTACCTTTTGTAATTATTGATTAAAACAAGTATTGTAATTATTTTAATGAATTCATTTTTATTTTCCTTTTAAAATATGTCTTATTACTATCACCCTTATAGTTAAATCAGAATACTATTATAGTGAAGGGGATGTTATTCATGGATTATAGAGAAAAATATACTGGAAATAAGGAGAAGTTTTACTTTTTTTTAAAGGATGAGGTTATAAGACTATTCAAAGACAAGCTCAAAATAGATGGAGCTCTTGTTAACATACCAGATGATGAAGAATTGAATTACCAATTTAAACTTGATAGTGATGAAAATTATGGTGATTTTACAATTAAAGTTACATGGGGACAAAAGTCAAAACAAACTAACGCATTAGAAGAAGATATCAATATGAGTTCTGCTGAGGAATTCGAAGAAAAGACCAATATAAATTCTGATGATACATTAAAAGAAGATACCAATATAAACTCTGATGGAATGGAAATAACTACTGATGTAAGCTTTGATTATGAGCCCTTTGAATTTTAATAAATACTAAATTAACACTCCCTGGGGATGTTTTGTATGACTTTTCTTTTCCTAAACATTTATTAAGACTCCTCAGGGTTTTATATATAAATATAAATTTCAAGATTGATATTCATTGTTATAAGGAGGCCACATTATGGAACAAGAAAATATAAATTTAATATTATCTCAATATAATATTAATATTGTTGATATAAAACAACAATCCGATAAAGGTAAAAAGGCCATCTGGTGGATAAAAACTACTGATGGTGATAAAGTCTTAAAAAAACACTCCTGCTCATCTAAAACCCTCGAATTCATACTCTCAGCTGTTGAGCACTTAAAAAATAGAGAGGTTAACTTATCTAATATTATTAAAACAAAAAACAATAATAATTATATAAAAGGAGTTAATTGCTGTTACGTTTTAAGTGATGCTATTATTGGCAATACCCCAAATGAGGACAAACCTCAAGAATTAAAAATGATAGTCGAAGCGCTAGCTACGTTCCATTACGCCTCTAGAGGTTTTGAATTTCCTGATGATTGCAAGCCAAGGTTACATCTAGGTCTTCAAAAGGAAGAGTTTGAAGGTCAAATGATTAAATTAAAAGGTTTTTATGATACCGAAATGTCTATTCCTAAACATTCAGAATTCGGACAAATTATTATATCACAGTTTCCTTATTTTTATAAAAGAATGCAATTAGCAATAGCTGAAAATAAGAAATCAGGATATTCCAGATGGGCCCTTGAGACTAAAAATACAAATTGCCTTTGTCATCAAGATTTTACTGCTAGTAATCTTATTCTTACTAGTTCTAAAGAAATATTTGTTTTAGATATAGATTCTATTACTATAGATTTACCTACTAGAGACATAAGAAAATTTTTAAATAAGATCATGAAAAAGGAAGGCCAATGGGATTTAAAATTAACATCACAGATATTACAATGGTACAATGCCATAAATCCACTAGAACACTGGAAATGGCAGGTATTAAAAGAAGCATTAATTTTCCCTCATCTTTTTGTAGGCATAATGAGCAAATATTATGAAAAAAGAGAAATCAGTTGGCCTGAGGCTAGATATATTGAAAGATTAAAAGGAATGATTAAAATAGAAAAATCTATTGAACCTATTTTGCAAGATTTCGAAAGAATTATTCCTTCATAAATTATTAATATCTGGTATTAAATTGGATTGGAGGCATTAAATTGGATAACGAATCAAATAACTATTTATCACTTGGTAGTAAAGTTCTTTTAGCGTACGATATAAAACCTTTGAATTTAAAAATGCTTCAAAGTAAAGGTTTGAAAACATTATGGAAATTAACTTACAAAAATACACCCCTATGCCTTAAAAGATTAAATCAAACTATGGAAGAGGCTCTTTTCTCGGTTAATGCACAGATATATATATTTAACAATGGTGGCATGGTACCCAGGGTCTATCCTAATGCTGAGGGTAATTTTATAACTGAATATAACGGACAGTTATTTGTATTATACAGTTGGGTCAACGGGCGCGATATGAATTTAGAAAACCCTAAAGATTTACCCTTAGCATTACAGTCATTATCAAAATTTCACATAACCTCCATTGGATATGTGCCGCCAATTAATTCTAAAACATCCTCTAAACTTGGGAACTGGCCAAAACAATATACATCTATGAAAAATAGAATGTTAAAGATAAAAGAAATTTGTATACAAAATCCTAATAATGCAAATTATTCGAGCTTTGTAGATCATATAGATCCAATCATAGAAATTTGCGATAAAACAATTAATCTAATTAATAGTTCTTCTTATAGTGATTTATGTAGCATTAATCAAAAAGAGTCTTGTTTATGTCATCAGGATTTTGGCACCGGAAACGTAATGCTAATAGACGGCAAAGGCATAGTTATAGATTTGGATAGTGTTACCTACGACTTACCTTCTCGAGATTTAAGAAAGATTATCGGGAAAAGAATGATGCAATTTAATGATTACAGTATAAATAACATTGAAACTATATTAAAATTCTATGAAATAAATAATATTCTTTCACCAGAACACAGAGAAGTTTTAAAAATCGACTTAATGTTCCCTCATTGGTTCTTTGGTTTAATAAAAAGTATACACAAAAGTGATAAATCAATAAGTGCTCAAAGAATTTCTGCAATTTCTAGCTTCGAACAAAATAAATTTTCTACGCTTCAAAAATGGCTTTAAAGGAGGCATATATTGAAAATAGCAATAATTTGTACGGAAAAGCTTACCTTTCCCCCTATTAATGGTGGCGCTGTTCAAATGTATCTTGAAGGTGCCTTGCCTATGTTATCAAAACTCCATGAAATAACTGTGTTTAGTATACAAGATCCTAATCTACCTAACAGGGCTTTCGAAAATAATGTAAAATATATACGATTACCTGCACGCACTAGTGATGAGTACGTACTTGGTGTAAAAAAGTTTCTTACAAATGACTTTGATTTAGTTCATGTATTTAATAGACCTCGCTGGGTCCCCTTCTTAAGTAAAGGCTTAACTTGCGCTTTTAGCTTAAGCCTTCATAATGAAATGTTTGGCCATAATAAAATTAGTAATGAATTAGCAAGTGCCTGCATTAATAGGGTAAGCTTTATCACCACTGTAAGCGGCTTTATTGCAAATGGAGTAAAAGAATTGTATCCATTTGCCAAAGAAAAACTTCATCCCGTATATTCTGCAGTAGATTGCAATTTATATAAACCAGTTTGTAATAATGATGTTAAGGATTCTAGTAGAAATATACTTCGAGAGAAATATGGTCTTAAGGATTATAAAACAATATTATATGTAGGTAGATTAACTCCAAAAAAAGGTACTCATATAGTACTCGATGCTATGAATTCTGTTATGGAGTCACACCCAAATACTGCCCTAATGATTGTTGGTAGCAAATGGTATGGTGGAAATCAACCTACTGATTATGTTAAATTATTAAAACGCATATCAAAAGAACTAAAAGGACCAGTTATTTTTACAGGTTTCCTAAGTCCTTACGAAATTCCTAAATATTATAGCATCGGAGATATTTTTGTTAATTTGTCACAATGGAGAGAGCCCTTAGCACGAGTTCACTATGAAGCTATGGCAGCAGGACTTCCTATTATAACTACTAATCGTGGTGGTAATGCAGAAGTAATGGAAGATGGTATAAATGGCTTTATAATTAATGGTAATGATTGTGAAAACCCAAGGGTTCTTGAAAAAAATATACTTCGTCTTCTAGATAATAAAGATCTATGCCTCGAGCTAGGGGCTAATGGTCGAAAACTAGCTGAGGAAAAATATAATTTTAATAGACTTGCTAATGATTTATTAAAACTTTTTGATAATATTAAATAATTTAAATAAGGAAGTGTACTATTGAATAATTCAATTTTAGTAACTGGAGGAGCAGGCTTTATTGGTTCAAACCTCTGTGATTATTTATTAAAAAACAATAATAAAATAATTATTGTCGATAATTTTAATGACTTCTATAATCCTTTGATAAAAAGAAATAATATCACTAAGATACAAAATTTAATGAAAATCAACAATATTACTGATGATAATTTAATAATAAAAGAAGGCGATATCCGAGATACAATTTTTTTGACAAAAATATTTAGTTTATACAAAATAGATATAGTAATTCACCTTGCAGCCATGGCTGGTGTTCGCCCGTCTATCATAAACCCATTTTTATATAACGAAGTAAACATGGCTGGTACACTAAACTTATTAGACTTATGTAATAAATATAAGATAAATAAATTTATATTTGCCTCCTCTTCATCTGTATATGGAAATAACGAAAAACTTCCCTTCACTGAGTCAGACTCTGTAGATTCACCAATCTCACCTTACGGGGCCACTAAGAAATCTGGTGAACTATTATGTCATGTTTATAGCCATCTATATGGGTTTAATATAGCTTGCCTTAGATTTTTCACTGTATATGGTCCAAGACAGAGACCTGATTTAGCTATCTATAAATTTACAGAATCTATTTTAAAAGGAAATGAAATTTCTATTTTCGGAGATGGCACTACAAAACGAGACTACACCTATATAGATGATATAGTTCAAGGCATAGATAAAGCCATAACATGGACAATTAAAGGCAATAATAAGTATGAAATATTTAATTTAGGCGATTCTACTACTATCATGCTTAAGTATATGATAGAACGAATAGAAATCGAACTTGGTACTAAAGCAATTATTAAATATTTGCCTATGCAACCTGGTGATGTGAATATAACTTATGCTAATATTTCTAAATCGAAAGAAATTTTAGGTTATAATCCAATAACAAATTTTGATTATGGAATTCACAAATTTGTAAAATGGTTTAAAACTATCCCATTATATTAATAATACAAATAAATGACTACTACTTTATTATTTAAAGTAGTAGCCATTTTATTTTACTTATTTCTTTTAATTTTTAATATTTCCTTTTCCTACAGAATAATAAGCTTTAATATTAGCCTCTTTAATTTTCTCTATATCCAATATATTTCTTCCATCAATTATTACAGATTCACTCATAATCTCATTAACCTTACATAAATCTATGCTATAGAACTCATTCCATTCTGTACAAATTATCATCGCATCACAGTCTTCTAAACATTTATACATTCCATCACAATAAGTTATATCTGGAAATATATTTTTTATTTCATTTGTGACCATAGGATCATAAGCTTTTATATTGACTTTATTCTTTAATAACTTTTCGATTATATATAAAGATGGGGCTTCCCTAATATCATCCGTATCCGGTTTAAACGTTAGCCCTAATATAGCTACTGTTTTTCCTTCAATTATTTTATAATGTTCTAATAATATATCCACTGGTAATACTCTTTGTTTTTCATTTACATCAACAGTGGCCTTTACAATATTTAGATTACAATTATAATTTTCAGACATTTTAACTAATGCTTTTGTGTCTTTCGGGAAGCAAGATCCACCATAACCTATTCCAGCTTTTAAAAACAAGGGTGAAATTCTCTTATCTAGTCCTAAAGCATATGCAATTACATCAATGTCAGCGCAAGCTTTATTGCAAAGATTAGCTATTTCATTCATAAAAGAAATTTTCACCGATAACAATGCATTAGAGGTATATTTAATTAATTCTGCAGTTTCAGGGTTAGTTAAAACCATTTTTATATTAAATGGCTCGTACAATTTTTTCATTACATCCAAAGCTTTTTGTGATTCTGAGCCTAAGACTATTTTATCGCCATAGAAAAAATCATATATGGCTTTTCCTTCTCTTAAGAATTCTGGGTTAGAAACTACATCAAAGCATTCCTTTTGAACATGATTTTTTAACAACTTACTTGTTATATATTTTTGAGTACCTACTGGCACCGTACTTTTAGTTACTACTACTTTATATTTATTAATATATGGTGAAATTAGATTTATTACTGCGTCTACTTGTCCCATATCTACATCCCAATTATCCTTTGTTGGAGTTCCTACAGCAATAAATATTATATCTGAAGATTTAATTCCTATTTCTAAATCGTCAGTAAACTTAACACTATTTGTATTTAAAGTTTCTTTTAGTAATTCGTCTAATCCCTCTTCAAAGATAGTTGGTACTCCAGTTTTTAGCATGTTTAATTTATCCAAGTCTTTTTCTACACAAATAACCTTATTCTCTTTCTTACCAAAACATAATGCCGTTATAAGTCCTACATATCCAGCTCCAATAACGCATATATTCATACAATCACATTCTCCTCTTTGATAGAATCCCACTTTTACTTAAATAAATCGCTTTAAAAGCTTATTCTACCTATCTAAATACTATATGAGGTTATTCATAATTTGGTGAAGACTGTATAACGTTATGGTATAATAAAATCAGAAAAATTAAAGCTTAAATAAAAATATAATCATTTACTATAAAATAAATACACAAAATAAGAGGTATAAAATGAGCTTTGTTAGATTATCTAAAACAGTTGAATATATGTATAAATTGCATCGTAGAAACTTTAAGTTGTACTTTAAACCTATAAAAGCGCCGTTATATGAGCCTATAGTAGAAAATTCTATCCACTGGGTAGGTCATGCTACTGTAGTCATTAATTTAAACGATAAGATTATAGTAACTGATCCTGTAACTAGTTTAAATCTTGGTGAACTAAAAAGGTTAGTTAAACCCTCTTTAAATTTATCATCCATTAATATTGATTACATAGTTATTTCTCATGGTCATATGGATCATATGAATTATTCAACCCTCAGGAAAATAAATAAAAGTGCTATAGTTATTGCACCTATTTACTTAAACATGCCTTTAAAAATTTTAGGTTTTAAACATATAGTGCTTCTAAACCACTCTGAAATATATAGTGATAGACACATAAAAATAAAGGCATTAAAAGCGAATCACGATGGAAGGCGTTACCCTTGGGGAGCTAAAGCTGAGAGCAACTCCTATATAATTGAAAGTGACCTTAAAAAGATCTTTTTTGCTGGTGATACTGCTCTCACTGATGCATATAAAGATTTAGTAGCAGATGTAGCCATCATGCCTGTAGGCTGCTATAAACCTGATGAATTTCAAGAGATGCATTGTTCTCCAGAGCAAAGCTTTAAAATGTTTAAAATGACAAAAGCTAAATTAATGATACCCATTCATTATAAAACCTATATTCTAGCTCAAGATAAGGATGATGACACTGTTAATACATTAAATAGAATAAATGATGGGAGTATAAAAATTATTGATATAGGCCAAACTGTAAAATTATAAATAACACAAAAGCAGGCAATAGAACCCTAAATTAGGTCTATGCCTGCTTTTTATACAAATAAATCTTCAATATCATTTTGACTCATCTGTGATAAGAACAATTCTGCTCCTGTTTCATCATTAATAACACTATCTGTAATTTCTTTTTTCTTTTGTTGAAGCTTAAATATTTTTTCTTCTATAGTTCCTCTTGCTATTAATTTTATAACCTCTACTGTTTTTTTCTGTCCAATTCTATGAGCTCTATCTGTTGCTTGAGCTTCTACAGCAGGATTCCACCAAGGATCAAAATGTATAACCATATCTGCACCTGTAAGGTTTATACCAGTCCCACCAGCTTTTAGAGATATTAAGAATACCTGTGACTCTCCTTCATTAAAATCCTTCACCATCTTAACTCTTTTTTCTGCCTTTGTTGAACCATCAAGATACATATAGTTTATATCTTTATCATCTAATCTATTTGAAATATTCTTCAAAACTCTTGTAAATTGAGAAAATATTAATATTCTATGGCCTTCCTCTAAACTATTATCTAAGATTTCATCTAGAGCCTCCATTTTTCCACTACCTCCATTATAATTCTCTATAAAAGTAGATGGATCGCAACATATCTGCCTTAACCTTGTTAATATTGAAAGCACCTTAAACTTGCTTTTATTAAATCCTTTCTCCCTAACATCTTCTTCTAATTCCCCTTTAGCATCCTTTAAATAAGCCAAATAGATTTTCTTCTGCTCCTCTGTCATTTCCACTGAAATCCTATGTTCTATTTTTGGAGGTAAATCTTTTGCAACCTCAACCTTCGTTCGCCTAAGTATAAATGGTTTTACATGATTATTTAATTCCTTAAGTGCATTTGTATTTCCATCTTTCACAATTGGTGCTTCATATTTCTTTGAAAAAGCACTATGATTTAGCATATAACCTGGCATTATAAAATCAAATATTGACCAAAGTTCAGTAAGAGAATTTTCAATAGGTGTTCCCGTAAGTGCGAATCTGCCTAAAGCATTTAAACTTTTTACAGCAGCAGAATTTTTAGAATTAAAATTTTTGATAAACTGGGCCTCATCTAAAAAACAATATCTAAATTGAATTTTTTTATACTCCTCAAGATCTCGCCTTATAAGTGAATATGATGTTATAACCACATCATTGTCATTTATATTTTGTTTTTGTTCTTCTCTCTGGCGTATATTCCCAGATATTACTATACATTTTAGCGAAGGTGCAAACTTTTCTATTTCATCCTTCCAATTGTATACAACTGACGTCGGGCATACTACGAGTGTTGGTTGTTTAATATCATTTTCCTCCACTTCAGACAAAATAAATGCTATAGCCTGGAGTGTTTTACCAAGGCCCATTTCATCTGCGAGTATTCCTCCAAATCCACATTTCCCGAGAGTTTTTAACCATTTAAATCCCACTTTTTGATAATCTCTCATTATACTATCTAAAGAACTTGGAATTACTACTTTTAATTCATTTGTATTTTTCAAATCATAAACTAACTCTTTAAATTTTTTATTTGTATCAACAAAATCCATCTGTTCTCGTTTTAATTTTTCTTCTATATATAGTGCATTATATTTAGAAAGCAGAATTTTATTTTTTGAAATATCTTTATCTTTTATATTTAAGTACTCTATCATTTCTGCAACTTTTAATAAATTATTAGATTCTAGCAATACAAAACTTCCATTTTTAAGCCTATGATATTTTCTTTTTTCTCTTAGTGATGCAAAAATATTTTTAAGTTCAATATTATCTACACCTTCAATGCTAAAGTTAAATTCTAAAAGATTATCCTTATTAAGTCTAATATTTGACTTATACCCAGTATTTCCATGCACACTTATTTTTTTAAATTCATCTGAATAATAAACATCCGCCATCTGCTGAAGTTTTTCGAGTCCTGAAACTAAAAACTCTAAAAGTTTTTCCTCATCTAACATTTCAAAACCATTATCCGTACGAATAAATCCGAATTCATTAAATTGATTTATGATACCCATTTCCTTATCCATGTCTCTTATAAGTGCTCTTCCCTCTTGTGCTTTATTTTCTTTACTATTAAAAGGGTTTATTTCTATATCTCCATATTTGAAAGTTATAAGAGCCTCAACATTTTCTGACTTTTTTTCAAAATAAACAATTGCCTTAAGCTCTTTTACATAAAATTCGTTTTTAAGGGACATATCTATATCAACTTTACTACTTATTTTATTTAATGTTGGAAGTACAAATGATGCTACATCATCTTTCTCTTCTTCATAAAATTCTATGCAACCATTTTTTTCATCTTTAAATCTATTATAAAAGGGCATATAAGTATCCCTTTGTGTAACTGGCGGCTCATATATTTTTCCTTCATAAAAAAAGAATTCACCATCACTAGTTATCGAAACAGGCATGTTATTCTTTTGCTCTAATATAAATTTATTGTCTTCCCTATTTATATTAAACTCTAAAGGCATAGATTCCTTTTCTATGTGTACATTAGTAAAGGTTTCACCTTTTATAACAACCGATAACTCTCTATTGTATAAGCACTTTAATAATCTTTTAATCATACTATCAGTAAAATAAGCCTTTTTACCCGACAGAAACTTCACCTGGTTACTCTTATATGCATTTGTAGCCCCCGCTAACGACTGCAGTTCACCTGCTTCTTTAAAAATTTCTATAATATTTAGATCTTCATCCCTAAAAGAGTGCAAACAAGGATTATATGTAAATTTCTTACCAAATTCCATTGGCTCAAAACTTTTATTATAACAAATTAAGAATTCTTTTATGTTCTTAACCACGTATTGCTTATCCTCACCGATTTTTAAGCTCACAAATGATTTTGTATTATCGCTGCTAGATCCGTGCTCATATTTTATATCTATATTTAAGTATATTTTTGCTCTTTGAGCCACATTAATATTATTAGTTATTTGTTTAATTAAATTATTTGTTTTAACCATTTTCTTCACTTTAATAATTTGTTCTTTCTCATTAACATACTTAAATAATGTAGCCACAACATGTTTGCACATATTTCTACGTCCGTAATAACCGAAACTATATTTATCGCAATCACAGTTATAGTTTATAAACAAATTAATATTATCAAAACTTACATCTACTTTATATAATGCAAATTTTGAGGACTGTACATTTGAAGTTATCGTAGTTTGTGTATAATCTTCAAAATTTCCCAGGTCTTCTATTTCTACATCTATGTCCTTAACCTTATTATCTAAATAGTACTTCTTTCCAACTTTATAAGTCTCTTTATCAGTATTTTCTTGTATTATTTCTTCATTAATATCATTATTACCCAAAAATTTCACCCCTAAATTTTCTAGTTGTTGGCTTTTTTCTAAATAACATTTCTATATAAATTATCATTTTCAATACTTTGATATATAAAAAAATAATCCTAGCAAAATAAATTTATGCTAGGATTACTTATATTCATCATATTAAAAAAATCATTATTCTTAATTTGATTAAATCTTTGGCTAGAGTGGCAGGATTCGAACCTGCGAATGCCAGAGTCAGAGTCTAGTGCCTTACCGCTTGGCTACACCCCAATAAAAAATAAATGGTGACTCCTAGGGGAATTGAACCCCTGAATCCACCGTGAGAGGGTGGCGTCTTAACCTCTTGACCAAGGAGCCATATTAGCTATTCGCGTTTCAGCGATTTGCACTACGAGATATAGTATACCTCGTATTTCAGTATAAGTCAAATGATTTTTTTAAATAAATAAATTTATGTCCTTTTTAGTATATTATTAGCATCATCACTAACTTTTATTCTATAAAAACAAGGTATTATCTCCAAATTATTCCACATAACAATTCAAATAACTCCAACAAAATTTTTGGATTTTTTCCTGTCAATTGTTTTATTCTTTCCAGCCTGTAATTTAAGGTATTCCTATGTATATTAAGGCTACTAGATACTTTATTAATATCACCATTTTGTTCAACATATGCTTGTATAGTTTTAACAAGTTCTATTTTATTCCCAGATTTATCAAGATTTGAAAATAGAGAAATTAATGATTCTTTATTATCATAAGATAAATGAATAAAGAACTTTAAATCATCATAATTGTATATTAAAGATGATGGTTTTATCTTAATACCAAATTCCATTGCTAGTTCTGCATTTTTTAGTGAAACAGCAGCAATGTCCTCTTCTCCTCCTAAACATATTTTATTTATGTCTGAGCTCTCTTCAATATAACTTAATATTGTATTATTTTTATAATTACTTGTAGTAAAAAATACTGTTTTATTATCATCTATATCATAATAATGAGGGTGCTTATTACATAATATTCTAAATTCACTTGAATTTGAATTTATATACACAAGAATAGCCTGACACTTTTTTGTAAGGTCAAGACCATAACTTTTAGCCCTCGCATGAAAGTCTTCATCATATTCCGTTGTTCTGTGAGCCAAATCCTGATAAAACCTCTGCCTATTTAATCTTTTATTCTGAATTTCCTCATCCAGTTTAGATTGCTCAATTAATAAAACTGCAGTTACACGAACAAGCTTACTAAACCTTCTCACCTCATCAGGATGCCCTGTAATTCCTATTACTCCTATTATATTTTCATCTACAATAATAGGCTCGTTTACCCCTGGTTTCATTCCTCCGTCTTCTTCTTCATATACTTCATTTATAAATTGATTATCTATTGCTTTTCTAGCACCTTCATGAACATTTCCAATACGTTTAATATCTCCACTACCTATAATCACTCCATTTTCATCCATGACATTTATATTGTAAGGAATAACATCCATCATTTGCAAAACAATTCTTTGCGCTATAGTTTTCGATAACTTCATAGTACTCACACCCTTCTAATAATGTTAGACATTATAAAAAATATAGTAGTGCCTTCTAAATTAAATGGTTTTTAATAATACATTACTTATTCTTTCTATTTTTTTGTAAATACAAAAGTGGATTCCGAAGAATCCACTTTTGGTGTATAATTTAAATATGATAAATAAAGAAACTATACACAATTATTGTACCAATAATTGCGAAGTTTATCAATTAGTTTTTGATTTCACTCTCCTCTATAATATTTGCAGTATTTCTTTTTATTTCGTTAAACTTTTGTAATTGCATCAAATGTATATTAATATTCTATAGTAGTTATCCCTAACGTTTTAAGGATACCTGTTGCAATTGCCTTAGCTAATGTATTCTGATAATCATCACTAGCTAATAATTTCTCTTCTGTAGGATTAGTAACAAATGAAGTTTCTACAAGTATAGCTGTAGCGCTACTATTTCTAAAAACATAATCATTGGCAGTTTTAATTCCTCTATCTGCTTTTCCAGTTGCTTTGATTAATTCAGTTTGAACGTTCTGTGCTAGTTCTGATCCAGCTGAGTTTCCTGCATAATAAAAGGTTTCAATACCATGTGCCGCTGGAATATCGGAAGCATTTGCATGTATGGCTACAAAATAATCTGGTTTAGCCTTATTAGAAATATCGCATCTTAATTGAAGATTTTTCGCTTGATTATCATTATTATCAGTATACGCTATATCGTCAGTTGTTCTTGTATATACAACGTCAACGTTATTCTTAATTAATATCTCCCCCACCTTTAAAGTAATTGCTAGGGTTACATCCTTCTCTTGAATACCTGTTGGTCCTATTGCACCTGGGTCATATTTCCCATGCCCTGCATCTAAAACTATTTTATACTCTGCCGTAGTGGTTGCCGGCTTCACAGTAATAATAGCTTTCGCATTGGTAGTTAATCCATTCACAGTTCCATAATAGGTAGTAATACCTGTAATGCTTGTAGTAACTGCTTTAAGCCATACTACACTAACAGTTTGTTTTGAACCATTGCTCATAATTGCGGTTACAGTTTTGGGTAATGAATATGTGTCTCCAACTGTTAAACTACCTGTAATATCTGGTACTGAAGATATCTTTAAAGTATTATCATAAGTGGTATCAGTATTTGCAAATCCAGCATAAGTCATCAATCCATTAGCTATAGCCTTTGCAGCATTATTTTGATACTGCTCACTACTTAATAATACCCCCTCTCCTGGATTGGTAAGGAATCCTAATTCTGTAACTATGGTAGGACAGCTTGTCTTACTTAATATTGCAAAGTTACTATCACTGCCTGCTACTTTTATACCCCTATCATTAGCTTGTGTTGCTTTTATTAGTTCAGCTTGAACCGAGGTTGCAAGCGCTTTATTCTTACTATCGTCAGCTGCATAGTATGTTTCAATTCCATTTACAGTGTTCGTTGTATATGAATTACTATTTATACTTAAAAACACATCAGCCTTTGCGTTCTTAGCAATTAATGCTTTTGCATCATCCTCACCACCCTGAGTCCATGATACTGCATCAGTACTTCTTGTATATAATACATTAAAGCCTCTTGCTTTTAATATATTACCGAGTTTCAGCGCTGTACTTAGATTTATATCTTTAGCTTTGACACCGTTTGCATCAGTAATTACTTTATAGTACTGACCTGGATCAATGCACACAGTGAACACACTCGCGTTTGCAGGTGTACTTTTAGTAGTAAAATCCATTCTAACTTCACTTGGAAGGAATTTCCCATCAGAAGATTTAACCTGGTTTGTCACAATCAATGTATATGTCTTATTATATTCATAACTATTTACTGGCTGAACTACTATATTTTTATCGCCACTGCCTAAACTAACCTTGATCTCCATGTAAACATTTTCATTAGAAAGCACCTTAATATTTGTGTTGTTCACAGTGCTCGCATCTAAAGCTTTATTAAAACTCACTGTCCAAGGTTTACTTACTGCCACATCTTTTTTAGAATCCATAATAGTAAATGTACTAGCCTTCACTATTGTTTGCATAGGTATAGACACAATTAAAGCTAAAATCATAATTACAAATGTTTTAAAAATCTGTTTCATATAGCTCCTCCTAAATATTTTCAATTTAAAATAAATTGAATAATAATTCTTTTTATCATAAATAGCCCTCATTATATACTGGTTTAAGAATAATTAAATTATACTCTCAGTTGTAAGGTTATGCAAATATAGGTTATAGTAGCATATAATGCAAAATCAAAATATGATTGACCACTTTAAGGAGAATTTTATAGACACCTCTAATGGTAGGCTATTTAAGATTAAAAGGAACTAGAAAAAAGGTACTTAAAGAAAAATGTCAATAATTAAGATAATATGTAAAATAAACACTAACGAATCTTTTTTAATTTCAGAACAAATGTCTTGAATTTCAAAATTGCATAAGATAAAATACATATAAGTAAATGATTACATAACATTGAAAATTAAACTATAATGTATAAATGTTGGATACAAATTATTATAAAGTAGCATTAATATTAAAGACAGTCTTAACTCAGAAATGACGGTAATGAAAACGTTTTAATTAACAGAAGATTTTGTCTCTTAGTACAAAAATACAAATAGGATTCCATAAGTTTTAGGCACAACCTTAAACTTAAGAATAAATAAAAAAATACGGAGGAATTATTTATGAAAAGAATGAGATCATTGTCAGGAGTTTTCCTATCACTATCTATGGTGTGTAGCTTAGCATTTTACCCTGTTAGCCAATCATTTGCAGTAACACCAGCTACTGTTACAGTTAAAGACTTTAATAGTTTACAAACTGCTATTGCATCAGCAACTACTGGTGAAACAATACAAATTGCAGCAAATACCCTTGACTGTACAAGTCAGATCGTACTTAATAAATTAGCTTCGGGTATTACTATTCAAGCCGCAGCTGGTTACACTCCAGTGCTTGACTTTACAACTTTCAGAGAAGCATCAAAGAAATTGAGTCCAAAAACAACAGGTGATGCATATACAGGTTTTAGAATCACCGGCGGTAGCTACACAATAAAAGGACTAATAATCCAAAAAGCATATGACAACGGTATGCTCATAAAGCCTAATTATAATGCTAATGTAAAACCCACTGTGGCCAATGCTGGAAAACCTGACAACAATTCAATTGTTAACTGCGTATTCCGTTACAACGGAGATGCAGGTCTTCAGATTTCAGGTAGTGAATCACTTGAATTAGCAGGAGTTAGTGTACGTCCAAACAACACTCACGTAACTGGGTGTGTATCTTACAGAAACTTTGACATACTTACAACTGGCGGAAATGCGGACGGATTTGCAGCAAAACTTTACCTTGGAACAGGTACTGTATTCTCATACTGTGTATCTGCTGAAAACTCTGATGACGCTTGGGACAGCTTTGCTATAGGTAGCAGTGACGTAACTTATCAATACTGCGTAGCATATCACTCTGGTGATGCTACAGTATTCAGTGGAGCATATGACAAAGCACAAGGACTTCCCGTGGACACAAATATGACGGTAGGTACTTGCAAAGGTAACGGTAATGGATTTAAGATGGGATCAGGTTCATCAAAATATGGTGCACAGACAAACGGTGTTAAAAATCTTACTAACTGTTTAGCAGTAGACAATATGTCAAAGGGCTTTGATGAAAATAATGGTACTGGCACAATAAACCTTACAAATGGTATGGGTTTAGGTAATGTAAGTGGCGACTATGTACTTGACCTTATGAAAGCCGGTACATTCATAAATGCACAGGCATCCTCCTCAAAGAACCTAAAAGCTCCTAGTGGTGGAAATATCACAATTGCAAGCACAGCAAATCAAACAGCTATTAGATCAGAAGTTAATAGTGCTATGGCAAAAATGAGACAAGAACTTAATGCAAACAAAATTCCAACACAAATGAGCTTTAGCTTCTGGAAATAGTTAATACAATAGAAAAGATAAATGAGTAGCCCCTGAATATCCTCAAGGGCTGCTCATTTTTACTTCCATTTATGCTTGGCTATTATTAGATTATTCTTATTTTAGTTTTTCACTGCCAAACAATAATTTACATTATCAAATGCTGTTATAGGATGCTCTGGATTTAATTTATTATATTTTTTAAAAAACTGCTCTGTTATTTCATTTGGTGTCAAATGCTCATAAACTAAGAATTTACTATCAGCTAATAAATTTTTAAGATCTAAATAGGAATAGCTTGCAAGCATTTTCTCATTAGCCCCACCAGCCAGTGCTACTTGTTTTTTTGTTCGTTCTCCTGCTTTCGTGGTATATGAATCCTCATCTGGATAATCAAAAATAATAACACTACCTTTTGGCACAATACATGAAATAGTGTTGAGTGTTTCAGCAAAAGTCCTCTTAGACAAATAGTAGTTTATCCCAAGCAAACTGCAAAAACTGATTTGACTTTGATCAAATTCAAGGCAGGAAATTAAATTGCTTTCCCAGTTGCTCTCTGTAAAATCAACTGATACGTAGTGCAGATTGGCAGGTTTTTCTGATAATATTGATTGAATACGCTTTTGTTTGTCAGAAGCAGTGGTCGGATGGTCAAGTTCAAAAATTTGAATGGTTGATGCCCAATCAGGCTGACGATATGCAAATGTATCATAACCGGCAGCGAAAATTACATATTGTTTTGCGCCACCTCTCACAGCATTTTCAAGTGCTTTTTCCGTAAATGCTGATCTACCAAGTGGGGTTGGAGATAACTGATTATCTACAATCCAATGTAGTGCTTCTTTCTGTGTACCATCAAATAATGGATTGAAAAAATTGATTCCTTTTGACATATTACTTGAAATTTGTTCGTATTCATTCTCAGTTAAAATGTCTTTTGCCAAATAATCATCAAATATTTTATCTGTGTTTTGTACTGAATGATATGCCCTTGAAAATGCACTTATCAATGCGGTCATGCTTTTTTGCTCCATAAAATTATCACCTCTAATAATTAATACCACTTCATTATCAACAGTACAAGGCTTGAAATTTTCCTTATTTTGTGGTATAATAGAGGCTTAAAATATAAAAGTTTACAAAATAGTCATATTTATAGCGACAACTTTTGTAACTCAATAGCATAACAAAGTACTGTTTATTTTTTTCTCATAACAATAGAAAGGAATGTCTCTCCAAGGAAAATATACCTGCCCCACTTTTTTATAACCAAAATTCTCATATAATTTAAGTGCTGTTTCATTTCCACTATAAGCATCTAATCTAATACATGAATAGTTATTTTTAGTAGCGACGTCCTCAATAAACTTTAACATTTTTTTTGCAATACCCTTTCCCTGAGATTCCGGATGAACAGACAATCTATGAATAACTAATACCTTTATTCCATCAGTAAACCAGTTTATTTGACTGTATTCTGGAGATTGTTCTTCATTTATTGCAACATATGCTATATACTTGCCATTATCCTTTAAAACATAACAATGCTCACTATTAATATCATTTTCAATAATATCCGAATTTGGATAAAACTCATTCCACTGATATATGCTTTGACTCTCCATATGTTTTATACAGTTAGAAATTATATCAAGAATGCCTGATAGGTCTTGTTTCTTCCCCTTAATAATATCCATCTATTTTTTTTCCCCTTTAAAAAGATTTTAATAAATTAACACTTTCTTGCATAGTCGACATATCTCTGTTATTCTTTTTTCCTACACTCATCAATTAAATATTCATTTTTCCATTATAGACATAACCTGTCTAATTGAATTAGCTATACCGTCTGCATCACCACCCAAATGTTCTCCCATTGCATCCGCACCTAATGCTGCAGCTATCCTAGTGGTCATCATCTCACGACGTTACCTTGTTCCAAGTCTTGCTGCCGGTTTAATAACTTTTTTGATTTTCATATAATATATATAAGGATAATATTAATCGTTAATCAATTTCTGGATTTCATTCAATAAAATAGGAAAATCAGTATATCCATCACGAGCAATAAAATGCTTTCCTGATGAAAGAATAATAAGATTTGCATCTAACACTTTGGCTAATTTTTGTGTTGCTTCGGTTGGGACAATATCATCATCTGTTGCAGTAATAACAATTCTTGATGAAATTAGACTTTTTATTACTGCCATGTCAAGTGATCCATCTACAAATTCTTGAAGGCCTTCTGTTTGTTCATCCATCGGATTTTCATTTATGAAACCTGAAACAAGTATTGCACCTTTGATTTTTATGTTTTTTTCGAGAATATAGCGCAGTACCGTAACACATCCAAGACTATGACCGATAAATATCGTATTTTCATCAATATCCAAAACATTTTTACGAAGATGTTTAAGCCAAGTTTCAAGATGTGGATCCCCGGAATCAGGCATATTGGGAATATCCATTTTAACAGGACTATTTTTAAACTGTTCTTTCAGCCATGGAAACCATTCTGCGTGGCTGGAAGATGTATAACCATGAATAGCATAGATATTAGTACTTTTCATTTTATTATTTCTCCTAATCTTTAAATTTATAACCAACTTACAATATTTTCAAAGATATCATGTCTTTATTATTAATTACTACAGAGAACCTCCAAGGTTGCATATTGTTACCAGATGGAGCCCAATTAGCTGCAGTTAATATTTGTATAACAGCATCTTTACTTACTTCTTTTGAAGTATATGACCGAACACTTCTACGATCTAATATACATGACATCACTGAATCCATTTTAACACTCCCTTTATGCACTATTTATATTACATTGAATATTTTAAAATATGGTTGCTTTAAAGCATAATATCCCATTACTAAAACCCTTGATAAGATTTCCTTCTTGTTTCAAATAAATTGGTTTATCACCATAAACAGGATAAATATATTTTACTTTTATTTTATTTGCTTTAGTAGTGTTACAAAGTTCTTTCAAAATAAATAGCCCTTGTACAACAGGATTCTCAGTAAGATGAATAGAATTTGTATCTCCTGTTAGATGACTAAAATCTGCAATTTCTTCTTTTGAAAAATTATGCCATAAAGTCTCTTTCTCTTGAATCGTTTCTGTTTGAACAGGTTCTTTAACAGTTACATTCATCATTAAATATACAGTTAATGTTTCCGCAATTTCATTTTCAATATATCCGCTACAGGTTGCTATACAAAGTTTTTCATTGCTTTTCAGAAGCTCACTTCTATAAGTTTCTTCATCTAATTTTGATTTGAAACGCTGATATTTTACTTTAGCAATAAATGCACCTTCATAAAAAAAATCTTCTGTTGTAGAAAACGCTCTAAATAAATCTATCATTATTATTCCATCCCCATTTAACTAAATTTGTTTTATACGATTTACAATAATCGATAATATTTAATTATTGTAAATTAAAATATTTGTTTAATTATACTATAATTACAATAAATAATCACATGGTCAAAAATGATGAATTAAATTTCAAAGATATTAAAACAGAGGAATCCCCCTATATCGAGCCTAGTATAGAGGAATTAATTAAGATAAGAAATGATTCAATTTCCTAGTAGCATATATATTAACCATTGAAGTTTACTCTAACTATTTTTATATTCTTACCACCCTCATTATCTATGTTAAGTATTAGTTTTTAAGCTTTCCATTATAGACATAACCTGTCCAGTTTCTCGAATTTCTTTAGTACTTCTAACAGTTGTTTATGACGAACCTAAGAAAGATACGACAGAACTGAATTTAAAATTATGTTACATTAGACCTACAAATTAAAATTTATCTATCTTTAAAATAGTATGATGAATATTCCGTCCCATCATGACCAATCAACTTATTTTCAGTAGGTAAAAAATCTAATTCCTTTAAAGCCTTTACTCTTTCACTTGCAGTAGGAAGTGCCTTTGTTGCTATCCTGTTACACTCAAACAATTGATAAGTTTTATCAATAATCAATTTTAAAATATCAATTATATTGACTTTTGTTTCATAATCACTTCTCAAATCTAAACGGAAAAGCCCGCAATTATTAAAATAATCTTTAGAATCTCTATGAAATAACTCTATTGTTCCAATTGCAATATTATCTTTTTTATCTACAATAGACCATCTTACAAAACCTTTCCGGTCATACTCGAATTTCCAATAATCAATAGCCTGCTTCATTCTTTCACGTGTATTATAGTGAAAATCATCTCCGCCACAATTATCGCTATTAAATAAGGGAACTGCTTTTTTATCAGAATATACTTTTAATAAGCCATCACAGTCATCTATAGAAATAAATCTTAAATTAAATCGTTTATTTTCAAATTCAGGGCAACTTACATATACACTATCCATATTTATTCTCCTTTTCAATTTACTGTTTCTCTGCTTATTCTGGTTTTTTAAATGATAATAATTGAAAGGCAACTCTTTAATTTGTCCATCATCTACGATATTAATAGTCTCTACATTTATAATCTTCATTTATTCATATATCATAGAATCATGATTAATGTAACATTTATGAAAGATGCGAACTACCCATGACTCTCAACCACAATAAATGGCACCATCATCTCCTGCTTGGTCATTCCTGCATGATTTGATAAGAACTGTTTTGATTTAGGACTGTATGCAATGCCTTGGTCCCCAATGGCAACTGCCAAGAAATCACCAATAAACTCCTCAAATTTTTTATGGGCTTGACCCTCTCCAAATAAATTTGCTTCTAAGACTTCCGCTTTGGAAAACAATAAAAAATCCTTGCCAAAGGCTTTGTAAAATTCCTCTTTAAACATTTCTCTAAACTCCTCTTTTACATAAAAACAGGTGGCTCTACTTTCAATAGAAATTGGTCTTATTAACATCTTTAAAAGCTGAGGATAATCACTAACAAACCTATAGTTTAAATTAATATGTCCATGGTCTGCGGTTACAATAACAATGGTATCCTTTAACACCTGGCACATTTTTTCTACTCCTTCATTTAGTCCTTTCACCCATGAAGTCACTTCACTACTATAGCAGCCATATTCATGCATAGCAGCATCAGGTTGTGAAAAGTATGCATAAATATACTTGTTTCCATCAAGATTACAAAGTCTTTCTACCTCTTCAAACATTTCAATATGTGAGGAAACTTTATTGGTGCCAAAAGGTGACACACTGTAAGCTGTAGCATTACCAGTTTCATTGATAATATCGTATATGCTTTTATAAGGAATTATTTTTCCAGCCACGTGATAATCAGCAGCTTTTTCATCACTATCTCCCACTGTGTTAATAAAAGCATTCACAATCTTATCTATTTCGCTAAAATATAAACTCCAACCAAGCCACCCATGTTCCTTAGGCGTCAATCCACTTTCAATAGAAGTTGTTGCCGCAGTTGTGGTGGGTGGAAACACTGTAGATATTTCTGAAACAAAATGCCTTCTCAAAAAACTTTCTTTATCAAGATGGTTTTCTAAGGCGTCTACGCCTAGACCATCTAATAACATGACCACAACATTCTTATAATTTTTCTTTAAATAGTTATCAAATATTGCTAAAGTTTCATGATGGTTCTCTGCTCCGTAATGTTTCAATACTGAGCAAGCCAAATTCACGATAGAATTATTATAGTCTGGATGTCTTATGTCCATAAAGTTCCTCCAATCGTCTTCTTCAGATTTTGCATTTTGTTCTGACTGATTTCTAATGTGCCATTTTATATAAATAAGCTTGATTATAAACAAGTATTCTCTTTCCCGTCATTTGTTGTTTACAAATCTAGCCTATACATCATTCACATTTTATATATATAATAAACAAAATGAACATGCTAAAATTTGTCCTTAACGAATAATACTGAAAATATATCTTCTAAAGCTCCCATACTAAAAACCTCCAATTTTGTTATTGCGTTCTAAAAATCACACTTTTCTTATTTAAAATATCTCTAGCAAAATTTACAAACACATATTTTAAATCCTTACAACATATTACCAATTATAACAGGCTATCTTTACATAATTCAACAAACATTCATAATTTTCCTTTATGTTTTGTAGAAAAAAGTAAAATATCTTACTCAATCGGAAATGAAAAAAGTTTTTAAAGTTATGAAAAAGATTAAAGTAGCAGGAAACAATGTACCTTAAACTTCAAAAGAATAATCAGATGGTTTAAATAACTGATTTATAATACATTCAAAATAAATACGTGCTTAATAAAGTAAATCCATATCATTAGATATGGATTTACTTGTGTCAATATATATGATATTTATTATTAATTTTCTTTTATTAAGTTTATTTCTTGAAATCTTTTTTCTGCTGCATTTATTGCTTCAACACCTGTTTTACATAACGGATTGATACCTTTAACAATAGTTACTATTACAAATGCTTCTACTAATTCTTCCATGGTTAAACCTGCTTCTATGGCAGAAATAGCATGTGCCTTTGCACCACTTACTTCGTCATCTAAACTATCCAATATTGTAAAAATTAATTCTCTTGTCTTTTTAGGTAAATGTCCATTTTGAACTGATTCACGCATTACTAAAAATCCTTTTAAACCTTCTGGAGAATATTTAGAGAGTATTTCAGCAAAAGGTGGAGTCCATTTTAATTCATCTTTATAACAATTAAGCATACTTTGAGTATCATTCATAACTAAATTAAACCTCCAATTTTATTATTTTAATATCGTAATAATTTAATTATAAATCATTACGCTACGTAATGCTCAAGTCTAATTTATAAAATATATGTCTTAGCGCGTAGGTTTTTCGGAAATGTTGGCGCTACTCATAAATGGAGAATGAAAACACCCATTAATAATATACGTTATAGTACATTCAAAATCAAATTTTTAAGAACTATGCAATAGACCCAATGTTAAAGTAACACAATTACCATTATGTTACTTTCAGAATAGTAATATGAACTTAAAATATATGAAAAGTATGACTTAATTGTTTGTAGTAATTACTATTTTTCTTAGTTTCTGAGCGTTCGTCTCTGAAATAGAATATCCTGATTCAGTATTATCTTTATACATATACATACCCTTAACACTATCTTTCCCTATCCACAAATATACAGTGTGCATACTTTTATTAAAACCATGTATCTCTAATATATACTCTGGTGATACTACATTTAAAATTCCTGGCATTTTTTTAGACATTCTTATTATTGTTGAAATTTCTTTCAATTTATTTTTGTCATTAATAGATATAAGGGGAGTATTTTTTTCTTTATTAAAATTTTTAGCAGTATAAATATCAATTCTCTGATATGTATATGTGGTATTTACATAAAAATATATCAAAATACTAATGGTGATAATTATAAATATATTAATAGCCCAAATAAACTTACGTTTCACTTTCCCATCCCCCTTTATTCAATTTACAATATTTAACTAACATTGTATATTAAACTATACCATAATTACTATAAATTGAGTATAGTTAATTTTTAAAAAATGGGCAATAGCAACAATGTGAATGTAACTCAATTGTGTTACATTCAGAATATCAATACGCGCTTAATAACGTAAACCCATATCTAGTTATATGGGTTTACTTGTGTCGATATAAAAGACTATTATTCATTTAGTTCTGATGTCCAATCTTTAATACTATCGTTAATATCAAAAACTAACTTTTTATCTTTTAAATAAATTGTATTTTCATCCGGATATGTAATAATATCATCTTTTTCACGAGTTCCTATATCAAGTATCTGCAATATTTCTGAACTATTATTTATAAACTGATGTGTAATATTTTTACCAGCAGGTTTCGAAATAACATCACCTTTCTTTATTAATATTTTTTCTCCATCTATTCTCAATAGCCCTTTTCCACTTAATATGAGAAAGAATTCTTCCTGTACTGAATGTGAATGATACTTTGTACTTTCAGCACCAGGTTTTACATAGTCTATGTTCACATAAATTTTTTCACATCCAATGGCATCACCTATTAATATTGTTTTCAGTTTAGATTGAAAATCAGGGTCATACATATATTCCTTGGGAATATTATCAATGTTAGATATGTTATTCATTACATTTCTCCCTTCAATACACTAATGCGTAATAAAATGTTTATTCAAAAAACCATATTGCCTTATCTAAGAGTCAAAGAATTAATGATAAAATAAATAAAGAAACGCTAAAAGTTCGTGTTATAAATAGGTTTGGATTCAGATGTTGAGCTGATAAAAACTATCACCATAAGTATATACTTAAATGATGATAGCCACTAAAGTTGCTCAATTTCTGAAACAAGCTATAGAACGATGCCTCATTTCCACTACTATGGGGATCCAATCTTACCACTCTTTCTGAAATTTGCTTTAACACCAATACTCTTAACTATAATTTCCACAAATATATCTATAATCCTTTTAAATCCTAATTATCTTCTAAAAACAGACGTATTTTCTTTTTTCAAGCCACCTTTCCTTGGCTAAAGTTTGGCATTTAGGACAATGTCTATCTCGACAAGAATTATAAGATATTCGTATGTGCCCACATTCACTACACTCATCTACATGACCACCAAGTTCTGCTGTTCTAGAAGACTCAATAGCAATCATAGTTTTTAATATATGTAATGGCAGCTTATGATTTCTCCTATATTCATCACCATATTGATTGAATATATCTTGAATCTCAATCATCTTGTTTATCTTTTTTATCTAGAAGTAAATCCATTCTTCTAAGATGTAAATAGATAGTGGTCGTAGTTATTCGAGTATATCCTAAAAGCCTTTGAATATAACAAATATCTGTACCAGCAACTCTTATGTATAAATACGGTAAAGTAGATATAAGATCTCTTCAACAAATTCTAGGTCACGAAAGTGTTGCGACTACTGAGATCTATACTCATATTGATGAACATCAATTACAATCTGCTGTGAACTCCAATCCTCTTGCTATGATGTTTAATTGATATTATAGTTAGCGTCTATTGATGGTAATTACGTTTTATAAATAATTGTAAGCAGAGTTGTAAAAACAAGCTAATTATTCCTTTGATCTAAATCTGCATACTCTCAAATAACTTACAACTGAACTGTTTGAGAGATCGCATTTATGCAACAATTCTCGCACATAATCTTCTCCTTTTGTATAATCAATATAGCGACTGGTCATCATTAATTAGTTACTTGTTGATGCCTTAAGTTCTATGCTTCAATTTTCGCATTTATCATTTTTATATAGTTTAATCAACTCATCTAAGGAAATATATATACCAACCATCTTTAACAAATCTTTTCGCTCATTATATAGCTTTTCTAGCATTACTTCAAAACCTTGTCCTAAATGTATTTGCTTATGACAATTACAGCATAAAGAAACAATATTTTCTTCAACATCAAGAGAAACTTCAAAATTATTGTAGTAAGCAATTGGTACTAAATGATGGGGTTCAGTATAGCTTAAGTCTGAATTCCTCCTTGTAAAGGTTAAATGGGTATTATCAAATTCACATTTATAATTTGCGTGTCGTAAAGCATTTATTGATACCTTGTGACTTCGAGGATACAAATATTTATTTTGTACATAAATAGGTTCTTTCCTATTTTTAGATTTACCACTATATTCAAAGTGTTGGGTATCCGAAGAAATATCACTATCGCCGATATCTGAAACAAGGGCATCATCTGAATAACTATTATCTAAAAATATATTTAATTCCTCAATAGCTTTAATAAGCTCCTCTCTAATCGTCCACTCCCAAGTCTTTGGTTTTACATCTATCAGTTTGCTTTTCATTACGACAATAAATCTTGTTCCTGCAGCTATACCGCCTATTCCCTTCACAACGAACCGTCCAAGTTCTTTTTGGACCCTTCCCGCTAAACCATTTATAATTCCATTAGCGCTCATACTGTGCTCATTATATTTTTTACCTATATAACCACAAGTAGCAGAATATCTAGGTTCTATATACCATTTTTTTATAGCTTCTTTGCTTTTATCATCAAAAACTGTAGGATTAGTTAATAATTGTTTCCATTCCTCAATAGTTATATCAATATCGCAACAATACTCATCATTAACAATTTCACATGTTTTTTCAATCATAATGACCCTCCCGATTTATAGATATAAAATATTATATATTAATTAAATATTTGGAATTAACAATTTTCTCATTATATATGAGCAGAGTTTATTCTCGCCATTAAATATTCGTTTTCATATTTCCCATTTCTTATTACTGCAAGCCGCTTAATCCCTTCCTTTTCAAATCCAAACTTCTTATACAAATTTATAGCTCGCTTATTATCCTCAAAAACAGTCAATTCAATTCTAACAAGCATTAACCAGTTGTCAGCCACATCAATAAGTGCATTCATTAAGGTACTACCAACACCTTTATTTTGATAGGCTTTGTGAATCATTATGCCGATGCTACCGCTATGTCGGATCCGATGATTAGCATTTACAGTTAAGCCAGCGGTGCCTATAATTATTTCTTCACCACTTTGAAGCTTTGAAACAGCAACAAACACATGTTGATTGACATCCATATTAACAATGAAATCTTCACTCCGTTTTATTCTTTCTGACGGAATACCTAAAATATTTTCAAATACACCCGGCATGCGTCTTAATTCATTGATACCTTTACCATCACTAACATTTATTGGTCTAATATAAAATTCCACTTTTATTCCTCCCCTCAAAATATATGAACTCATTATTTCGTCATACAAGATGGACATATCCCCGTTAAATTTTTATTTTCGTGCTTCCAATTATAGACATTATAAGAATAGCACTAAACCGCTATCGCGGTGGTAAACCAAAATTAATTTAGATTCTATAATTGAAACTTATATTATAAGTATATCAGTTTGTCTTTTGTATACAACTCCTTTGGAATGGAAAAAATCTAGCTTTAAAGGAGATGTTTTATTTATGACAAAAGAACAAGTTTTAGAAAAATTAAGGTTTGATGTAGAACTCAGAGGGCTAAGCAAACATACTCAAGAAGAGTATTATTCCAAATGCAAAATTTTTCAAAACCACTTTAATAAACCAGCTACAGAACTCGGCGAAAAAGACATTAGAGAATTTCTTCACTTTCTTACAACAGAGAAAAAACTAGCTTCTGGAAGTGTTAATACCTATAACAGTGGACTTCGTTTTTTGTATGGTGTAACTTTGGATACTAATTTAAATAACAAACAAATACCTCGTCACCGTAGGCATCGTAAATTTCCAAATCTTCTCACCCAAGAAGAAATGCAAAGCCTCTTTAACGTTTGTGATAATTTAAGAGATAAATCAATCTTAATGACTCTTTACGGTGCTGGATTAAGACTTAGCGAAGTCTCTTGTCTAAAAGTTTCAGATATAGATAGTAAGAAGATGCAACTTTTTATACGTAATGAAAAAGGTTCCAAAGATAGATATGCACTACTTTCACAAGATAATTTAGAAATACTTAGGGATTACTGGAAAGCATATCATCCTAAAGAATGTCTTTTTTATAGCAGAATAAATACCGGTACCCATATTAGTCCTAGATCAGTACAAAATATATTTCACAAATACATAGCTAAAACAAATATCACTAAGTCAGTTACAGTTCATTCTGTTCGTTATCCAAACCTTTATAAAATCCAAACCTTTTTAAACAAGTACCTGGTCTTACTCGATTGTGAATAAAATAGGTTTGGATTTTATTTTCATTTTTTATTATTGCCAAGCCCGCAAAAATTTACCAATGAGCCATCTGCGTTTTTCCATTTTGGAGTCACTTTTCTATCATTTTCACTTTCTAGAGTAGCAAGTGCTTTTGCAGAATCTTCTGTCGTTATGTCGAGATACACCATTGTCGTCTGGAGCTGCTCATGTCCTAGTAAAAATGAAATCTGAACGATATTCATACCATCCTCCAGCCAATGAGATGCCTTGGCATGTCGAAACTGGTGAGCATGAAGGGTTATAGGTACATCAGTGCAAGATTTATGAGCTTCCGTCGCATATTTTTTCAGCATCTTTGCTATTGTGGGTTGTGTCATTTTTCCATGTGTTCCAGTGTTTCTGGAATAAAATACATATGCTTCTGGATCAGATATCTTTCCATGGAATTCAACCAGGTATTTCTTCAAATGTGCAACTGCTTTAGGCAATAGATACAGTGTGCGAATTTTACTGCCCTTACCGATGACTGTAACGTATGGATTTTCCTTATCCAGATAAAGTTGGCTATTCTTCAGTGAGAGTATTTCATCCAGTCGGGTTGCCGTACTGTACAATAGTATCATGAATACAAGATCCCTTTTGCCAGAATGTGTTGACAAATTTGGAGCCTCCAACAGTGCTTTGACGGCATTGCGGCTCAATCCTGTCACCTTTTTTTTCTGCGTTTTTCTACGTGGAATTTCATAGGCTTCCTGATATAGATACAGGTATTTTACGTTTCGGCTTCCAATATATTTCAGAAAGATTCGCAGGGATGCCAGCCGGTTATTGCAGGTCTCAGAACTGCAGACACGCACCTTCTTAAGCCAGGTCAGCCATTCCTCAATAACGGATCGTTCAAACCATTTACTTCCAAAATCAGTCCGACCTACCTTTTTCTCAGATTCAAGGAAACTGACATACAGTTGCAGTGCATACTGGTACGCCTTCATGGTATGACAGCTGTTTGTTTTCTGGGAAGGTACATATTCATTGAAAAATTTGGAAATGTGACGTGCAATCTCTACCGATTCATTCGTTGCTTTCATCATCTTCTACCTCCGGTACAATGCAGTCGAACCCTGTTTCAGTCTTTTCTCTGAGGATCTGTGATAGACCAGGCACGATGGAATAATAGTACTTTGTGCTTTCTATCGTGGTATGTCCCATACTCTTGCTAAGGTACAGAAGCTTGTCATTAAAGGTAACGCCTAGACCAGCCCATCGGTTTATATTTTTTACCGCGTAGTGGTGTCTCAGCTCATAGGCGACTGCATGCGCCTTGTTTACTCCATACCAGATATCATGGAAGTTCTTCTGGACCCATGAGCGCTTGTGGAAGGAATCGTTTCTGGCTGGGAAAAAATAGGTTCTGTCTGGGTGTATCTTTTCGATAGCAGTATCATACTTACGTATCTGTTCCAACATAGAATCATGTAACGCGATATAGTGCTGGTTACGTCCCTTCGAATAACGGATATCCAGGATGCCGTGTTCCATATCCACATCTGTTTTTCGTAGTTGTCTAGCCTCGGTGGTACGTATACCACTTGAATAGAGTAGTCGGAAGAATACTGGGACAGTCAGCTTTCTCGTAAGTACAGGCTCATTTCGGGGATGTACCCCTAAACTATCACATTCACAGAAGAAATTTGTAAGTTCCTGTTCGGTGAAAGCGTGTGGTATATATATACGAGGCTCTTTCTTCGGAATGACTGGTTCATAGATACGCGTAAGCCCCCGTTCTTTCAGATAGCGTACAAAACCAACTACTGGTCCAATCCTTACGCGGCATGATTCGTTTAATTCCGTATCACGCTGACGGCACCAGTTGTCTACCATTTCCTGCGTCAGTTCCGTGAAACCTGGATAGTTCATGATGCAGTAGCGTTCAAAGATGAGGAGATTCGGCTCAGAGGAAGATACATTCCAGTGGTCGGATGCCTTTCGGTATCTTATGAACGACTGTATGAGTGGTGCGACGGATGACTGAAAACTGCTCATAGGGCAAACACATCCTCTGCAACAGAGAACTTTTCAATGCTAAGTGCACATTCCTTTAGATTAACGAAGTCTGCCTTCAAATATGGTTCCAATGAATCTGGTGATGTGTGGCCAAGGGTACGGCTGATAATCGGCTGCGGTATTCCGTTACCCAGAAGGAAGGATGCTAGATAGTGTCGAAATATATGAGTACCCTTGCAATCTCCCTTATTCTGACGAATTCCAACCATACGAAGTATTTTTGTAACTATACTTCCAATGCTACGGCTAGCCAGCGGTGTAAATGGTCTTGTCTCACTAAGGAAAAGGAATCTATGGCCTGAATCAGGGCGCTCTGTCGTTACATAGTCATAAATAGCATTACCTACAATCGGCATTAATGGAAGTTCCAGTGAAATCTCTGTTTTCTGCTGGATGATCCAGATTTTTTCAGCTGTCCAGTTGATGGAATTCATTTCTAATGCCACTATGTCACAGCCTCGGATTCCAGTATTCAGAAGTAGCATTCCAATTGCTCTGTCGCGCTTAGAAAGTCCAGATGATGAGCTGTCTATGGTATCACGTATTTTCTGCACTTCCTCTTTAGTGAGATACTGTATGTTCTTTCGTATTTCTCGGAGAAGAGGCAGGAAGCACAACACCTTTTGGCATTCTCGCGCTTTCCATGAAATGCCTGCCTTGAAAACAGCTCTGATGTTTTTCTTATAGGAACAACTTTTAGTCAGCTCACCCTCGTCCGATAGGAAGAATGACAGTACAGACTCTTCCGTGAAAGCATTAAGACTTTCAAATCCTTTTTTCTGCATGGCATAAAGAAAGGATGCCGCATTCATGGACTCACTGTGGAGTGTTGTAAGTTTTTTCCCGCGTTCTTTTTCTGTTTTGCAATAAAAATCAATTAGTTCCTGGTATTCATGATTTAGTAGATGATAAGACCCTCTGCCAAAAAGTGAATGTCGCCGCCTTCCATTAGGATATTTACCAAAAAGATCGAACTGTTCAAGAGCACCGATGACAGTTCTCATATGACGAAGATACTGTTCAGAATGTGAACCTTTAGCGTATTCAAGATATATGCCCCTGTATGATTCCCGACCTTTCCTTTTCGGATCCTTTAGGATGTTTCTGATTACGGTTTTGAATTTTTGGATGTAGGACGGAGAATAATGATTTGCCTCTAAAAAGTCGAGTAATTCATGGTAATGCTCTTCTAGATTTTGAAAATGCATGGTATGACCTCCTTAAATGTGTTATATGATAATCATACACAATAAAATAAAATCCAAACCTTTTTTAGTCCTAATCTAATAAAATCAGGTACTTGTTTAAAAAGGTTTGGATTTTATAAAGGTTTGGATAACGCAAGAAATCCAAACGTTTGGATTTTGTTCGACACAGTTTTGCAACTCACCTGCTTGAGTCAGGCGTAAGCATATTCCATATTAAACAACTTCTTGGCCATTCTGATATCAGCACAACCTGTTTTTATTTACATATGATAAAAATTGAATCATTAAATGTAAAAAGTCCTTTGGACATGTTGAAAAAATCCAAGAAAAAAAATGAGGAAAGATAATGATTGAGGTTCAAGATATTTTTCAACAATATGGCACAGAATATCGTAAAAAACATAAGCTTTCGCTTGCTCAACTCAAGGCTATGTCTGCAATTGAAAAATGTAGGACATCTCAGTTAGGAGGTCATATAGACAAATGTGAAAACTGTGGCAGTACTCAAACTTCTTACAACTCTTGTCGTAATAGACACTGCCCTAAATGTCAAAGTCTTGCTAAGGAACGTTGGATTGACTCTCAAAAGAACAACTTACTTAATATTGGATACTTTCATGTGATATTTACCATTCCTGATACCATAAATTTGATAGTATATCAAAATCAAAGGGAGCTTTATACTCTTTTATTTAAAGCTGTCGCTGAAACACTTTCAGAATTAGCCTCAAATAAAAAATATCTGGGTGCAGCACTTGGATTTACCTCTATTCTACATACATGGGGACAAAATCTGATGCACCATCCTCATATTCATTGTATTGTACCCGGAGGTGGATTATCATCAATAGGAAAATGGGTAAGTAGTAGAAAGAAGTTTTTCATCCCAATTAAAGTGCTATCTCGCAAATTCAGAGGCAAATTTATATATTATCTCAAACAAATATATTATAAAAATAAGCTTAAATTTTATGGCACTCAAGAATATCTTTGTAATAATAATGAATTTGAAAAACTAATTTCCTCTATTTATGCTAAGGAATGGGTTGTTTACTGCAAACCCCCTTTTAAACAAGCTTCATGTGTAGTTGAATATTTAGGTAGATATACTCACAGAGTTGCTATATCAAATAATCGTATCATCAATATTGAAAATGATAATGTTACATTCAAATGGCGTGATTACAAAGATAGTAGCAAGTGTAAGTTAATGACTGTTTCTGCCGATGAGTTTATCCGTAGGTTTATTATTCATATACTGCCAAGTGGATTTATGAAAATTAGACATTATGGTTTGCTTAGAAATCGAAACAAAAATACTAAACTTACGCTTTGCAAACACCTTACTAATACACCTATTTTACTTGAAGAAAAAATATCAGCACTCCAATTAATTCAAAAAATCACTGGAAGAGATTTTTCCAAATGCCAACACAGTGGCTCAGACAAACTTAGTAGATGTACTTTATTTTCAAAATCTCCTCCTACTGTTTTACAAACTGCATAATATTAACTGCGTTTCATTATGGGGTAGGGGAAACTATATCTATTTCTTCATGTTTAATGTTTTTTTATATGCTTCTCACCTTAACTTTAGCTATTTAATTAACTAATCCATTAAATTTGGTATAAGTAAACTTATTCAATCCCCATAGATTATATCTATACTACCGCGGTTTCGTGCTATTTTAATTATTCAAAGTTAGACGTATTTCTATATTTTTTTACACTCAGACTCTTATCTAGGGTTTGAGCTTTTTTTCGCGCCTAACTTCGTATAATTCGCTAAGAATATTATAAAGTAACTTACACTTAATTAGGTATTATAAATAAAATACCTTTATTTTATGGATGGAACTACAAATCCTAATATAAATAAGTTGAATAAAGATAATATTCCCATTATTAAAAAATTTCCGGTGAACTCAGTATTATTATAAATAATTGAAAATATTAGCAATAGTATTCCACCTATCGTATATTGTATTCCCAATACTTTTGCTGTCTTGTCATGATTCCTAACTATTGCTCTTCTTGTATCGGAGTTGCAAAATGCACTCTTTTTCATTGATAATTTAACTAACATTTTAGATTTATTTGTTAATAAATTTATACCATCCAATATTATCACCACTGAAATTACTTTAGCAAATGCCTTCCATATATCCACCATGAACCTCCAATTATTTGTTCTATTTTATTTTCTTTATGCAATGACCATTATTATTCGATTACTTCACACTTTTTTACAACTTCGACTTAACTCTATAGAAATTATAGCATATTATACATATTTGTACAT